>JALYYE010000275.1 GCA_030946735.1 Candidatus Dormiibacterota bacterium | reverse complement strand
CGGGAGGTCGCGTGAGCGCCGTCGAGCGCCTGCCGGAAGGCCGGTTCGGCGCGCGCCCGGAGAAGCGCCTTGGCGAGCTGCTCCTGGAACATGGGCTGCTGACAGCGGAGCAGCTGGAGAGCGCGTTGGCGCAGCAGAGGCTCCAGCGACGTCCGCTCGGACAGGTGTTGCTGGCCCAGGGTCTGGTCGACGAGAAGGCCCTCGCCGGCGTGCTGAGCCTGCACTTCGCCGTGCCTCAGATCGACTTCACCCGGGCGCGCATCGACAAGGACGCGCTCTCGATGATCCCCGAAGCCTACGCTCGCGAGCACACCATCCTCCCGATCCACCTGGAGAAAGACGTGCTCGACGTTGCCACCGTGGACCCCGGCGACCTGGCGCTCTTCGCCGAGCTAAAGGTCCTCACCCGAAAGCGCATCAGACCGATGTTGGGAGTCCGCTCAGAGATCGAGCGGGCCATCGCCCAGTCCTACAAGCTGCGCACCGGCGTCGATCGCAACGTTCGTTCCTTCGAAGAATCACTGAAGCCTGGGCAGGCGATCCGTCGCTTGTCCGACGTGAAGCAGGATGCTCCAGTAGTCCAGATCGTGGATTTGATCATCGCCCAGGCCGCCGAGGAACGTGCTTCGGACATCCACATCGAGCCGCAGCAGGATCATCTGCGGGTCCGCTTTCGGATCGATGGCGTGCTGCACGACGCGACCAAGCTGCCTGGCACCCTTGCCGCGCCGATTTCGTCGCGCATCAAGTTACTGGCGAACCTCGACATCGTCGACCGCCGCCACAGCCAGGACGGCCAGATTCAGACCACGGTGGACGGCCGGCCGCTCGACATCCGGGTCGGCACCATCGAAACCATCTGGGGCGAGAAGGTAGTGCTTCGGCTCCTGGAGCGGTCCCGCTCCATACTTCGACTCGACGCGCTCGGTTTTTCGCCCGGCTCGCTGGCTACGTTTCAGGAATTGATTCGGTCGCCCTACGGCATGGTCCTCGTCACCGGACCGACCGGCAGCGGGAAAACCACCACCCTCTATGCCGCCGTCAGCGAGCTCAACCGGATCGAGCAAAACATCATGACGATCGAGGATCCGGTCGAGTACACGTTCGACAACATCAACCAGATCCAGATCAATCGCCTTGCGGGCATCACCTTTGCCACCGGGTTGCGCTCGATCCTCCGCCAGGATCCTGACGCCATCCTGGTCGGAGAGATTCGCGACAAGGAGACGGCCGAGATTTCGGTGCAATCGGCGCTGACCGGTCACCTGGTTTTCTCCTCGCTGCACGCCACCGACGCCGTCGGCGCCATCTATCGCTTCCTTGAGATGGGTATCGAGCCGTTCATGGTCACTTCGGCCGTGATCGGTGTCGAGGCGCAGCGCCTGGTGCGCCGCATCTGCGACCAGTGCCGCACGACTTACAAGCCGCCGCTCCTGGAGTTCGAGTTCTATAGCGCGATGGGTGGTGGCGGCGCCACCTTCCACCGTGGCACCGGCTGCGCCCATTGCTCGCATACGGGCTTTCACGACCGGATTGCCATTTTCGAGGTGCTGCGCGTAAGCGATGCGATCAAACGGCTCCTGATCCGCGACTCCCAACCCGACGCACTGCGGCGGCAGGCGGTCGAAGACGGGATGAAGACGCTGCGGGAGTCGGGCGTGGAGAAGATCGATCAGGGCCTGACCACCATTGGGGAGGTGATGCGCTCGGTCCAGGTCAGCGAGCAGTTCGATGCCTAGCTTCGCCTACCGTGCCTACAGCGAATCTGGGCAGCGCCAGGACGGTACCATCGACGCCGCCGGCACCTCCGCGGCCGAGCAGGTCCTCTGGTCGAAGGGGCTGCGGGTGGTGCGCATCGCACCCGCACGGCCGAAAAAGACTCTGCCCGACTACTTTCCCACCCTGTACCAGATTTCGAAGGCCGACATCATCCTCTTCACCCGCCAGCTGGCGACCTTTGTCAGTGCGGGCATACCCATGAGCCGCGGCCTCGACACCATCGCGCGGGAGACCGCATCGCCCCTGTTCCGGCGCGTCATTCTGTCGGTGCTGGATGACCTCGAGGGAGGCCAGAACCTTTCCGAAGCGTTGGCCAAGCATCCCCGGGTGTTTTCAACCCTATACGTCGACCTGGTGCGCGTCGCCGAGCTCACGGGAAATCTGGACGCCACACTCAAGGACCTGGCCGGCTATCTGCGGCGGGATTTGAACACGTTCCGGCGAGTGCGCGCCGCGATGATTTATCCGGCGGTCATCCTGGTGGTGGCCACGGGCGTCGTGATCATCCTCGTGTTCTTCGCACTGCCGGCCTTCGTTCGGATCTTCGCCGAGTTTCGCGTCGAGCTGCCCCTCTCGACCCGGATCCTGATCGGCATCGTCAACTTCACCCAGCGCTGGGGGCTCGCCATCGCCGCCGGGTTGGCGTCAGCGGCCGCCCTCATCACTCTCGCGCTGCGCACAGAGCGGGGCGTCCTGGCGAAGGACTCGCTCATCCTCAGGCTTCCCGTGATCGGGCCCATCGTCCTCTCCGCCATCCTCAACCGCTTCGCACGGATGCTGTCGATGGTCCTGAAAGCGGGCCTGCCACTGGGCCAGACCTTCGACGCGGTGATCGCCGGTACCGGCAACCGGGTTTTCCAGCGAAGGCTGGCGACGATGAGGGACCAGATGAACGGCGGCGACGGCTTCGCCGGACCGCTGGCGCGAACCCTTCTCTTCCCGCCGATGATGACCCAGATGGTCCGCGTCGGCGAAGAGACCGGGACGCTGGATGCCTACCTCGAGCAGGCCGCCGACTTTTATGAGGAAGAGCTCGAGTACCGAATCCGCGCTATGACCTCGTTGATCGAACCGATCATGACGGTCGGCGTCGGGATCGTGGTCGGATTCATCGCCGTGTCGCTGATCTCCGCGATGTACGGCCTGATCGGAGCGCTGAAATGAGGCGCCGTTCTCGCGGCTTCAGCCTCGTCGAGACCATGGTGGCGATCGCATTGCTGGGCGTGATAGTCGTCACCGTGGTGAGCGCCTTCTCGACGATCAGCGTCGCGACCCGCCGCCACGGCGTGGCCACCAGCCTGGACCGCCTCACCCGATCCGAGGCCGAGTACATCAAGGGTCAGCGATACCGGGGCAAGCCCCTCACCTACGCCAACCTGGCCGTGCCCGGCTATGCCTTTGCGGTCCAGGTCCTCTACTACAACCCGCTTACCCAGACCTTCAGCGCGCGCAACAACGACGCCGGGCTGCAGGAAATCGTCCTGACGGTGACCGCCACCGGCGGCGGTTCTGAGACGCTCCGGTTCTTCAAGGTGCAGCCATGACCCGGCAGGTCGGCCGCCAATCCGGCTTCAGCCTGGTGGAGATGATGCTCGGGCTGATGTTGATGGTGGTGGTATCGCTGGCGCTGGGTGGCGCCACGGTCGTCGGCTACCGAAGCTTTTCCGCCGAGGCGCGCCAGGTGGCGGCGGGACAGGCTGTGAGCGGTGCCAGCTTGACACTGGTGCGCGACCTCAGCAGCGCCACGACCTTCACCACCGGAACGATTTCGCGCAATAACGTCGGATTGTTTACGGTGACCTACGGGTCCGCGCCCGCCAGCGCCGTGACCTACCGGATCGATGCGGCCAACAACCTCACTCGCGCTATCGGCGGCTCGACCTCGGTGGCAGCGCGCGGCATGCAGTCGGTGACGATCGCGCGCGCGGCCAACCCCGTCTGCGATATCACGGTCACCCTCCGGCCGTCGGCTGGCGGCGCGGCGGCGGTGACCCTGCGCGTCAGTCAGCGGGTCGGCATGCGGGGATGCTTCTGATGGCGGCTCGCCGCCGGCGTCAACGGGGCCAGGCACTACTGATTGTGCTGGTCTTCATGGCGGCATTCCTCGTTCTGATCGCAGCGTCTCTCCGGCTGGCGAGCGCCTCCTTCCTGCGGCAATCGTCAGTGGTGGCTGATACGCGGGAAACTTACGCGCTCGACGCCGGCGTTGCCTACGGGATGCAGTACGCGCGCTTGATCGCGCGTTTTTGCACCTCGTCCAACCCACCACCGTTCACGCTCAACTATCCGACCGGCAACGTCACGGTCACCGTGGCGATGACGGCACCCGCCACCTGCACGAACGCCAACCCGGTCTCCGACGTGCGAGTCAGCGCGACCGGCACCAATCGCAGCGTCCGCGCGAGACTGGTTCAGAACCCTCCGGGGGGCGCCAATCCCTGGACGGTCGCCTGGCAGGCGTACCAGTGAGCCGGATCCTGGCAATCGATCTCGGCCGCGAGCTCAAAGTCCTCGAAGCCGAAGGCGATCGCGTGATCGCGCACGACGAGCTTAGCCTCCCGGAAGGGGCGTTCGAGGATGGGATGCCGACCGCCTTGCTGACGGCGGCCCTTCGCAGCCTGCTCGAATCGACCCCGTTTCGCGCCAGGAGGGCGCGCGTGGCGATCAGCGAGGAGGGCGTCGCGATTCGGGACTTCCGGCTACCAGTCCTGCCGGAGCGCGAACTTGCCGACGCCGTCATCTTCGAAGGTCGACGACTGCTGCCGATCGACCCCGGCAGCGCCTACTATGCATGGCACGCGCAGCGCGTGGAAGCCGGCTACCGCGTCTACCTGGTTGCGGCGCGCCGCGACATGATCGACGCAGTCAGCCGCACCTTTCTGGCGACGGGCCTCAAGCTCGAACGAATTGACCTCAAGCCGCTCGCGCTCGCCCGTGGCAGCGGTGCGACCGACGGACTGCTGCTCGACTGGTCGCCCAGTGAAGCCACGCTCGTGCTCATGGCCGATGGCCGCCCGCGCTTCTTTCGCAGCTTCACGCTTGATGCCACCGCCCTCGACGTCGACGGCCAGCTCGACGAACTGGCGCTGTCGTTGAATGCCCTCGTGAAGTTCGTGCGCGGCAGCGAGCCCGATGTCTCGATCGGGTCAGAGACGGCGCTCTACCTCAGTGGTCGATTCGCACTCGTCGACGCCGGCTTGGAGCAGGCGCGGCGCCGCTTCGGCTTCGCCGCCACCCAGCCACGGCCGCGCTTTCGGGGTCCGGCCGATTTCCCGTGGCAGGCGCACCTTGCCGGCCTGGGCTTGATCCAGCCAGTGCGGTGGCGCGACCGGCTGATACCGTCGCAGGGGGGTGACAGCCGTGTCGCGGCCTGATCGCCGCATCGGCGTCGACTTCGCGCCGCCGAAACCATCCAAGCGCGTTCGTCGACCGCTGGTGGCGCTGGTGCTGGTCCTGCTAGCGCTGGGAGCGCTGACGGTGGCCGTCACCCAATTGATCCTGCGCTGAGCCACCGTTAACCAATCTCGCAAGATTCCGCTCCTACGCTCGACAGAGAGTTAGGGGGTACTAGGACAAACATGCTTCTATCCATATTGCGAGATGCGCGCCGGCGCTCGCATCGCAACCAGGGGGGCTTCACGCTGGTGGAGTTGCTCGTGGTCATCGCCATCCTCGGCATCCTCGCCGCCATCGTCCTCTTCAACATCTCGGGCGTCAACGCCAACGCGGCCTGCAGCGGGATGAAGACCGACGGCGCGACCCTCCAGGGGGCTGCCGACCTCTACTACAACACCTACGGCGTTTACCCGGTCGGCACCACGGCGCCGGCGACTCTGCCCGGTGCTGGTGACAAGGTGACTCCCGCCCTGGGCGACACGGTCAACCAGGCCGAGCTGCTGATGGCCAGCCTGCTGCACAGCTCGACCAACAACTGGAACGTCGCCGCCCCGGCTCCCGCCGGGACCGAGCTCTTCACCTACAAGACC
>JALYYE010000228.1 GCA_030946735.1 Candidatus Dormiibacterota bacterium | reverse complement strand
GCATGAACCCCGACATCCTCGGCCCTGGCGAGCGCTGCGCCTCGACCAGTAACCGGAATTTCGAAGGCCGGCAGGGGAGTGGAGGCCGCACCCACCTGGTCAGCCCTCCGATGGCTGCGGCGGCCGCAATCGCCGGCCACATCGTCGACGTGAGGGAATTCGCCAAGAACTGATGGAGGCCTTCACCCGCGTCACCGGCGTCCTCGCCCCGCTCGATCGGGCGAACGTTGACACCGACCAGATCATCCCCAAGCAATTCCTGAAACGGATCGAGCGTTCGGGGTTTGGACCGTTTCTTTTCTACGATTGGCGCCGCCAGGGCGGCTTCATTCTGGACCGGCCGGAGTATCGGGGTGCGAGCGTGCTGGTTACCGGCGAGAACTTTGGCTGCGGCTCGTCTCGTGAGCACGCCGCGTGGTCCTTACTCGACGCCGGGTTTCGTGCCGTCATTGCCCCGTCCTTTGGCGACATCTTCAAGAGCAACAGCTTTCGCAGCGGCCTGCTCCCGGTTGAGCTTCCCCAGTCTCAGGTTGCGGAGCTAATCCGTCTCGCAACCGAGGAGCCGGGCATGGAGGTCACGGTCGACCTGCTGGCCCAGCGCATTGGCGCTGGCGGATTCGAGACGTCCTTCGCCGTCGACCCGTTCTCCCGTGAGTGCCTGCTCAACGGCTTGGACGAGATTGCGCTCACGCTGCGTCAGGCAGGTCAGATCGCTCGCTATGAATCGGTCCGGCCTCACGGGTTGCCAATAAGCCGTTAAGCCACCCGAGGCTATGCGGCTACCCGGGCGGTTTTATTGACGAGGTAAAGCAGCCCAGGTGCCCCCGCACGCCCGCGTAACGCGGCCCATTGCCTGTTCTGGCACGCACGTCTTAGCCCTGCACAACCTGGGCCGGTGGGGGCGGGCTGACCGTCTGACCGGTGTTGTAGCCGTCGAAAACCATGGTTTCGGCAGTGGCGTCGTCGGCGTGATGGCTCGTGTATTTGAGGGGGTAACCGTCCTTCTCTCGAATCCAGATCTCGAACGGGTTTCCGGCGATGTTCCTGCCCGAAATGTGCCACGCTTTTCCCTGGGGGGTCATCTCCTCGCCAGCCAGCTTCACTTCGAAGGCCCGATCGAGGTTCGCCAGTGCGGAACGGCCGGGACTTGCCGTCCACGTGGGGTCACTACTCTTGCGGTGATAGATCGTGTCGCCGATGGCCATGCTCTGGACGGTGATCGAACTCCCGCCGCCGATGGCGATCTGAACCGACCGGCTCTCTGCCGCGGCCGGTCTCGTCACGAGAACACCATCCCCTGTCCCCTGCGTCGTGCCACCGTTGGCATCGGGCAACTGCTCGGTCATGGTGAAGTGGGCGTCTTTCAGGGCGGACGTGTAGAGCTTCAGGAGTATGTCGCGCGGAGACCGCGCCGGAGATGGGGAGGCCGACGGCCCAGCCGGGCCAGCCTGGGCCCCGCAAGCGCTGAGACTCGCAAGCAGCGCAGCTAGCGCGAGCCAGCGCCGGAGGTCCACATAACCGTTATAGATGGGTAGAGCAAGCGGGCGCCAGTTTAGGCTGATAAAAGGCGAGGGTTCGGGACGCCTGATAAGCCGCTACCCGAGCAGCGACTCGAGATGGGTGGCGGCGTCGGCCGGGGGGTTGGTCGAGCGTAGTCGAGCGGACTGGCGGGCAGCGGCCCGACCCATCTCTTCGCTCGCCAGCGCCCTCCTCACGGCGGCGCCGATGGTCTCCGCGGTTGCCTGCTCGCGTGGGACAACCTCGGCCACGCCCAACGCTTGGGCTCGAGCGGCGACCCCAGGTTGGTCACGCCCCCAGGGAATGAGCACCATCGGCTTTCCATGCCAGAGCGCCTTCATCACGCTTCCGTGCCCTGCGTGGCTGACGAGCAGCAGGGCTCGCTCCAACACCGCCGAATGGGAAATGGTCTGCACGATCCTTGCGTTCGGGGGGTGGCAGGAAAGCTCCGATGGCTCGTGCTCCGGTCCGAGGGTGACCACAACGCGGACCGGCTGATTCGCCAGGGCCTTGACGGCAGCTTCGGCGAACACGACGTCGTCCTGTCGCTGCGAGCTGATGGAAATAAGGACCCAGGGATCCCCCAACGCATCCAGGTAGGCTGGACGTTCTCGGAGTGGTTCCCAGATGCCGAGCGGGCCCACGTAATGGTGGCGCGACGGGAGGCGATCGAACGCATAGTCGAAGACCTGGTCGGTTGCGTGCAACACGAGGTCTGCTGACTGGAGCAACTCGGCATATCGCTTGATCAGGGGGAGCGCCCGCGGACCCATGTCCTCCTCGAGAGGGCGAGGCGGGTTGGGACCGATGTAGAAGGTGCTGTTCACCACCGCCCAGGGACATGGTGGTCGGGCGGCGTCGACCGCCTCGACGCCAAACAGGGAGGTGACCAGGGCGCTGGGTCGGTGACGACCGATCGAGCGGGAGATCGGCTCAGCTACATCTTCGGCCCACCTGGTCATCCCTTGCTGGAGCATCGGACCGGCCTTTGCCAGGTCGCCGCCGGTCGCTTGCATGGCACCCTGGATGACCCCGGCCAGGCGAGGGCCAAGGTCAACCTCCTTCGGAAGAACCTCGACCTCCACGCCGAGAGGCGCGAGAATTCGTTGCACCGACGCATCGCCGATAAAGGTGGTTTGGTGCCCGCGGTCACGCATGGCGAGGCTTGCCGCGACAAATGGGGGTAAGTCGCCGCCGGCCCCACCGGTCGCGACCACGAGGATCTCGCCCACCGTCCAATAATGCGCTGAACGCCAGGTAGCTTCGCCCACAGAAGGGGGTTGCCGGGCGGCGGGTCACGTAAACGTCCCGGACTTACCGTTCGTAGTACGGGTGAACAAGGAGGACACGCTGACGGGTGCTGATCGTCCGTGGTTCGAAGCGAACGTTCGGCTACTGGCGCGTCCCGCCTACCAGTTCAGCCTGATGCTTACCCAGAATCCCGCCATCGCCGAGGAGGTCCTGCAAGAGGCCTTGACCCAGCTCTGGGCGTCACCCACGACGCCGTCGGAGCCGGCCGACTTCCGCCGCTACCTCTGTCGAATCGTGGCGAGCCGCGCCACCGACTACCACCGGCGCCAGGCGCTCGCCCGCCGGGTCCGCTTCTGGGCGCCTGCGGCTGCCGATCCGATGGCAGAGATCGAGCGCCGCGCCGGCGACCAGGAAATGGGCCGGCTGCTGCGTTCGCTGTCGCCGCGTGAACGCCAGGTTGCCTACCTCTATTACTTCGAAGACCAGCCATCCGAGGAGATCAGCCGCGCGCTCGGGATCAAGCCCGCGACCGTACGGGTCCTGTTGCACCGCACGGTGCAGAAGCTACGCCGCCTTGCTCCCGCGCTCAACGTCCAGGAGCAGTCGAGCTGATGGAGAAGGATTCCGCCGGCGAAGGCCGCCTCCGCCGCTATGCCCAGGCGTTCCGGCGTGAAGCCAACCCGCCAGCCGATGTGGCGACCAGGCTCGTCAGCGGCCTGGCCAGCCGCCGTCGGACGAGCCGCTTCGGGGTAGTTCCGGCCTTCGCCGCGGCGGCGGGCGTTCTCGTCGTCGGATTGGTGATCGCCTTCGGTGCGATGCAGCTGCGAGCCATGGGCCGTCCGACGCATGGGCCTCCCGTCACCCTGACCACGGCGACACCGAGCGCCAGCCCCGACACGACGCCGACGCCCTCGGCGTCGCCCTCAGCGACGCCAACAGCGACACCAACGCCTCGACCGGCGGGCACGCCGATGCAGCTGATCGACCTCAGCTTCGCCGATGCCTCGCATGGTTGGGCCATTGGTAGCGTCTGCGCTCAACCCGACAACTGCCCGCTTCAACTGCGCGCGACGCTGGATGGCGGCCGTATCTGGTTTGCGGTTAGCGCTCCGCAGGTCCAGGCGCTCCAGGGTAACCCGGGCTGGCAGGTCCGCTTCGTGTCGGACCAGGTCGGCTGGCTCTTCGGTCCCCGATTGTTCCGGACCACCGATGGCGGCCAAACCTGGAGCGACGCCGGCTTCGGCCACGCCGTCCTGTCGCTCGGGGCCAGCGGCAGCTCCGTTTGGGCGGTCGCCGCGGACTGCAACCAGGGCCAGTGCCTGCGCATGACGCTCTACCGCTCGGGCGACCAGGGTCGCAGCTGGAGCCGCGCCTCGGCCCAACCGGCGATGGTGGGTGCGGCTGCACAGCTGATGCGGGTGAGCGACAGCACCGGCTGGGTGCTCAGCTGGAGCACGACCAATGCCTCGCTCGACTCGGCGCTCGCTGTCACCCATGACGGCGGACAGAGTTGGCAGCGGCTGGTTCGCCCCTGCGCCCCCGAGACCTCGATCGCCGATGCGGGGGCGGCGCTTGCCGACGGTACGCTCTGGATCATTTGCGGTGGCGACCACGCGATGGGACAGGAGCGCAAGCAGGTGATCGTGTCGCACGATGGCGGCCTTCACTGGAACTTCCCGCCGGATGCCCCCGCCCGCGCCTTCGTCGGCCAGCTGGCGCTGTCAGGGACGTCGCATGCCTGGCTGGCGACGATCGGCGGTCCGCTGTACAGCTCGGGCAATGGCGGCGCAACCTGGGTCACGGCCGACGGTGCCGGTGTGAGTGTCGATCCCAACGGTCCGGGCGTGCATGCCGTCACCTTCGTCGACAGCCTGCATGGCTGGGCCGCCACCGATCACGAGGTCTTCTGGACCAGCGACGGCGGCGCCCACTGGGGCCACACCGCGATTTAGCCGGGCGGGCTTACCAGTTGGTCGCGATGTACTTGGTTTCGAGGAACTCGAGCAGCCCCTCGTGCGAGCCCTCGCGGCCGACGCCGCTCTGCTTGACCCCGCCAAAAGGCGCCGCCGGGTCCGAAATGAA
>JALYYE010000219.1 GCA_030946735.1 Candidatus Dormiibacterota bacterium | reverse complement strand
CGATAATCGAGTTGAGATGAGTTTGGCCGGCGCCTTGCTTTCCGGTGATGTCCGGGCGCTGGCGCGGGCGATCAGCCTGGCGGAAGACCGGGACCCGCAAGCGAGCCAGCTGGTGGCCGAGTTGCAGCCGAACACCGGGAATGCCTACCTGGTCGGGTTGACGGGCGCGCCCGGCACCGGGAAGAGCACCCTCGCCGACGCGCTGGTCAAGGTGATTCGCGACCGGCAGCAGACCGTCGGCGTGATCGCCGTGGACCCCAGCAGCCCCTTTACCGGGGGCGCCGTACTCGGCGACCGCATCCGGATGTCGCGCCATACGCTCGACAAAGGGGTCTTCATCCGCAGCATGGGTGCCCGCGGACACCTGGGCGGGCTGGCCACGGCGACCCGTGAGGCGATCCACCTGCTCGATGCGTACGGCCGGGACGTGATCCTGGTCGAGACGGTGGGCGTCGGCCAGTCGGAGCTCGAAATCTCGACGATCTGCGATACCGTGGTCCTGGTGCTGATGCCGGAGTCGGGCGATGCGGTGCAGAGCATCAAGGCCGGCATCCTCGAGATCGCCGACGTCTTCGTCATCAACAAGGCAGACCTGGGCGGCGCGGAGAAAACCCGTCGCCTGATCCAGGACGCCATCGGTCTTGGACCCAAACCGGCCTGGCGCCCGCCGATCGTGTTGGCCTCGGGGGCAAAGGAGGAAGGGATCGAGCAGGTGTGGGACGCGGTGCGTGCGCACCAGGCCTACCTGAAGGACAGCGGCACGCTGGCCACGCGCCGGCAGCAGAGGCTCAAGCAAGAAGTCGTGGCCCTGGTCGCCGACCGAGCTCGCGAGGAGGCCCGCCGGGTACTCGACGGCGACACCGCCGTGGGCCGGCGGCTGCGGGAGAACCGGAATGGGAAACTAAACCCATACGCCCTCGCCGAGGAGGTCCTCGAGCAGCGGGCACCCCAAGGAGGCAGCTGATGGCACTTCGTCGCAAGACGGCTTACGAGGAATGGGCCGCCCGCTACCGGAGCGGCAAGCTGCCGCCCAAGGACGAGGCGGCGACGATGTCCGGCCTGCCGCTACAGCCGCTGTACACGCCGAACGACCTCGAGGGTTGGAGCTACGACGAGAAGCTCGGCTACCCCGGCGAATTCCCATACACGCGCGGCGTCTACCCCTCGATGTATCGCGGTCAGCCGTGGACCATCCGCCAGTTCGCAGGCTACGGCACGGCGCAGGAAACCAACCGCCGCTATAAGTTTCTGCTTGCCCAAGGGCAGGCGGGCCTCTCGGTGGCATTCGACATGCCCACCCTGATGGGATACGACTCCGACGACCCGCTTGGCGAAGGCGAGGTCGGCCATTGCGGCGTCGCGATCGATTCGCTGGAGGACATGGAAACGCTCTTCGAGGGCATCCGCCTGGACCAGATCACCACATCGATGACGATCAACTCGCCGGCCGCCATCCTCTACGCGATGTATATCGCTGTCGCCGAGAAGGAGGGCGTGTCACCGGCGAAGTTAGGCGGCACCTTGCAGAACGACATCCTCAAGGAGTACATCTTCCCGCCGGAACCCTCCATGCGGCTGGTGGTCGACACCATCGTCTTCGCCGCCCGCCACATGCCGCGCTGGAACGCCGTGTCCATCTCCGGCTACCACATCCGGGAGGCGGGATCGACCGCCACCCAGGAACTCGCCTTCACGCTGGCCGACGGAATGGCCTACGTCGAAGCCTCGATCAAAGCCGGCCTCAAGGTCGACGAGTTCGCGCCCCGGCTCTCCTTCTTCTTCGACTCGCACATCGATTTCTTCGAGGAGATCGCGAAGTTCCGAGCAGCCCGCCGGCTGTGGGCCCGCATCATGCGCGACAAGTACGGCGCCCGCGACCCGAAGTCCTGGATGCTGCGGTTCCACACGCAGACCGCCGGCGTCTCACTGACGCGCCAGCAGGTGGAGAACAACGTCACCCGGACCGCGTACGAAGCCATGGCGGCCGTGCTGGGTGGCACCAACTCGCTGCACACCAACTCGATGGATGAGGTCCTGGCATTGCCCACGGAGCGGGCGGCGCAAATCGCGCTGCGCACCCAGCAGGTGCTCGCCCATGAAACCGGCGTTAGCAACACGATTGACCCGCTGGGCGGCTCCTATTTCATCGAGCGGCTCACCGACGAGATGGAGCGCGGGGCGCAGCGTTACTTCGACGAGATCGATGCGCAAGGCGGTGTGCTCCGCTGCATAGAAAATGGGTTCTTCCAGCGCGAGATCGCCGATGCCGCCTTTGAGTTCGAACGCAAGCTCGAAGCCAACGAACGGATCATCGTGGGCGTAAATGCCTTCAAGGACGGCGAGGGTGGAGATGTCCCCACCTTGCGGATCGGTCCCGAGACAGAACAGGGCCAGGTGCGCCGGGTCAAGGCACTGCGGGCGAAGCGCGACAACACCAGCGTCACGCATCGCCTCGAGGCGTTGAAGACGGCCGCTCGCGGCAGCGACAACCTGATGCCGCCGCTGCTCGACTGTGTCAAGGCCTATGCCACCGAGGGCGAGATCATGGCCGCGCTCAAGGAGGTCTTTGGCGTCTACCGGGAGCCGATTCTCTTCTAGATGATCAAGATGCGTTTTTCGCTCATTGGACGGATCATCGCCGGGCTTGCCGTCTTCATCATCGTGGCGTTCTATCTGACCCGGCAATGACTGCCAGCGATAAGCAAAAGCAGTGGCGGGTGCTGACCGCGAAAGTGGGTCTCGACGGACACGACCGCGGGGTCAAGGTGGTTTCGCGGGCCTTACGAGATGCGGGCGTCGAGGTGATCTACGCCGGGCTCAGGCAAACGCCGGAAATGGTGGTCGAGGCGGCGATCCAGGAAGACGTCGACGCCATCGGCGTGAGTCTGCACAGCGGCGCCCACATGACACTCATTCCCCGCATTCTCGAGCTGCTCAAGCAGCGAAACGCCACCGATATCGTGGTCTTCGGGGGCGGCATCATCCCGCAGGACGACGCCACCGAGCTGAAAAAGATGGGCGTCGTCGAGATCTTCGGGCCCGGGACGTCGCTGCAATCGATCATCGACTTCGTCAACAAGGGCTTCAAGGCCGCGTGATCACCACCGCCCCGCGCAAGTTGGGGCGCTTTGACCTCCACTGCTTGAGCGATGGGCACTGGCGGATGGATGGCGGCTCCGTTTTCGGGGTGGTGCCCAAGGTCATGTGGGAAAAGCTCAAGACCCCGGACGCCCGCAATCGGATCCTGATGGCGACCAATTGCCTGCTGGTGCGCACGCCGGACGCCAACATCCTGATCGAGGCCGGGATGGGCCCCAAGCTCTCCGACAAGGAACGGGACATCTGGGCCTACGACCGTGACCCCGGTCTTCCGGACGCGCTTGCCGGCGTCGGGCTCCAGCCGCAGGACATCGACCTGGTGGTGCTCAGTCACCTGCACTTCGACCACGTCGGGGCGCTGGTCACCCCAGGGCGTGACGGCGAGCTGACCCCGCTTTTTCCGCGCGCGCGCCACGTCGTCCAGGCGACGGAGCTGGACGCCTGGCGACACCCGGATCCGCGCAGCAAGCCGTCCTACAAACTAGAGAACCTGGGCATCCTCGAGGAGGAAGGGCGCTTGCAGGTGATTGACGGCGACCAGGAGGTGGCGCCCGGCGTCCAGGTCCGCGTCACCGGCGGCCACACGGCGGGCCACCAGGCGGTCTACGTGGGTGACCAGGAGGAAACGGTGGTCTTCACCGGCGACTTCCTGTTCATGCGCGCCTTCCTCAAGGTCAACTGGGTCAGCGCCCTGGATCTCTTTCCCCTGGAAGCGATGGAGCGCAAGGCGGCCTTCCTCAAAGAGGCGGCCCGCGAGCGCTATCTGCTGTGGTTCTACCACGAGACCGAGCAGATGCTCGGCTACTGGACCGGCGAGGGATTCGAACCGGCTAACTGACGACGGGGCGTCGCCCCACGCGAGCGTTTGAGACGTTTAGCTCACGATGAGCAGGACTTCGGAGCCGCAGCGCTCACAGTCGCCGCGCACGACGTAGTTTCCGGTCTTCAGGTCCATCGCCGAGGGGTTGAGGATACCGACTGCCTGCCGGCAAGCGCGGCAGTTCGCCTTCATCGGCGCCACCGGGATTGCCGGGGCCTGGAAGGTCCAGGTGTGCGGTCCGACCTGATGCATGGTGGCGTGGGAAATGGCCATGTGAGAGCTCCATCTCTTGTAACGCTCTCGGTCAGATAAGGGCCTGCGCCGTTCGGACCTTCGTCCTACGTCGCGCGGCGTAGCTAGTAGACGATGACCGGGGTGCCGGTCGGCGTCCAGTTCCACAACCAGAGCATGTTGCTGAAGGGGACGTTGACGCATCCGTGGGTGCCCGTGTCCTCGCCGGTCGGGTCGTAGTGGGGGCCGTTGGTCCCGGGACCGTAGCGCGAGCGCCAGGAGGCGTCGTGGATCCCGTCGCCACCGTTGAACCACATCACCATCTGGACCTTGCTGTCCGGGTACCAGAAGGGCGAACCCTTCGGCCAGGGTGAGTGCATCGTCCAGGGTGAGACTTTCCAGTACACCTTGAAATTGCCGGGATCGGTCTCGAGTCCTGGCCGGCCGGTCGTCACATAGCTCCAGAAGACCTGCTTGCCGTGCTCGTAGGCGCGGATCACCTGCTCGCTGAGCGAGATCGTCAGCGCCTTCTCCGGCAGGGTCTGGGTCATCGCGTCGGTCAGGACCTTCTCCTGGACCATCAGTCCGCCGGTGACCTGCTCCACTTTCGCGACCGTGTCTGCGCCGTTCAACTTGGCGGCCAGCTTCTGCACATTGACGTCGACGACGGAGACGTCCATGGACAGGATTTTGGCGGTCTGCATGTCACCCTGGACCTTGGCCAGCGCCGCGTTGGCACCGGCTCGGGCGAGGGTGGCGTCGCCGTGATTCTGCGCCGCGATCTCGGTCGCGTATTGCGCGACGAGCTTGTTGGTGGTTTCCTGGTCGGCGATCATCAGCGAGAGCTTCGACAGCCGGGTCTTCAGCTCGCTCGCGACGGCACGATAACCCCGGACGTTGGCGGCGCTCTCGAGCTCGATCTGGGCCTTGGACGGCACGCCCGCGAATTCGATCAGGAGCTGGTCATCGACGCCAATCTGCTTCGCCTTTTGCAGGCTGGTCGACAGCTGGTCGACCGAGGACTGGGCCGAGTCACGCGTTTCCGTCAGCAGCTTCTGCACCCGCGTCTGAAGCTGCTCCTTGATCTGGGTCTCCTGGCCCGCCGCGTGCGAGAAGAAGGCGATCCGCTCCTCGTTGAAGGGCGCCGAGGCGAGCGGCGCGGTCTCGCTGGCGGTGGTCAGCTCCTGGCGCTGGAGGTCGGAGTACTCGGATTTCTCCAAGCCGAGCTCGTTGGCTCGCGCCTGGGCCGCCATCACCTGGGCCCGGGCCGAGTGAAAGTCCTGCTCCGCCACCGCCTCCCGCACCTGCTGCACGAGGATGAAGGCGGCTACCAGGGCGAACGTGCCCAGCACCGCTCCAATTCGGAGGGCGTTTCGCTGCAGGAAGCTCAGAGATGATGTCAGCATCGGTGTCAGCCAGATTTTAGGGAGTCCGGCCACTTGGGGTAACGGCCGAACGGCGGAAAAGTTCCGGTGAAGGGCCGTTCAGCCGGCGCCAAACGCTGTGTTAAGATGGGCGCCGCTCGTATTCAGATCGAAGGAGAAACGCCCTGGCGACTGCCACCCCCGTAACGTTGAAACTCGAGCCCCGCGCCGATCGGGGCCGGCACCTCCAGTCGCTGCGCCGGGAAGGCCGCCTACCCGCGGTAGTTTACGGCCACAACGTGGACGCGGTGACGGTGGTGGTCGACGGCCGCGAGTTCATCAAGGCCTTCCAGAAGGTCGGACGCAACCAGCTGGTCGATCTCCAACTCGGCGACGAGCCGGTCCGCAAGGCGCTCATTCGCGAGGTGCAGCGCAGTCCCCGCCACGGCGACCTTCTCCACGTCGACTTTTACCAGGTCAACCTCACCGAGAAGATCGAGTCCGAGGTCCCTATCGAGTTGGAGGGCGAGGTCGAGCTGGTTACGAAGGGCGAGGCCGATCTGCAACGCGGGCTTCACCTCCTCAAGGTCGAGTGCTTGCCGACCGACCTGCCGGCCGTTATCACGGTGGACATCTCGCGACTGAAGGAAGTCGACGACGAGATCCGCGTCAAAGACCTGCCCGTCCCGCCCGGGTGCGAGATCCTTGATGAGCCCGATGACCTGGTCGTCAAGGTCGCCGCGCACCGCGAAGAGGTCGAGGAGGCGGCGCCGGCGGCCGCCACCGCCGAAGTCCCGGTTGTCGGCGAGACGCCCGCCGAGGGCGAACCCGGCGCCGAGGGCGAAGCCGCCACCGAGAGTTAGTTCGCTAGCGCCCCTACAATGGGCGCCATGCTCACGCTCGCGGCGAGCGCCTGGGACACCCTCCGCAGCTACCTTCCCACCAGCCACGACCTGTTCAAGGTCGCCATGGCTATCCTCATCCTGGTCGCGTTTTACGTGCTGGCTCGCCTGGTGCGGCTGCTTGCAGACAAGGAGCTGCGCCGGGTCAAGTCCGACCCGCAGGTCGCCCTGCTCGTCAACCGGATGGTTTTCCTGGCCGCCCTGGTCATCGGCGTCATCGCCGCCTTCAGCGAACTCTTCGGCAGCCCGACGCTGGTGTTTGGCGGCTTCGGGTTCCTGGCCCTGGCGTTCAGCCTGGCCTTCCAGGACATCCTGAAAAACTTCATCGCGGGTCTCTTCATGTTGCTGGAGCGCCCGTTTCGGCTGGGCGATGAAATCACCGTCGACAACC
>JALYYE010000205.1 GCA_030946735.1 Candidatus Dormiibacterota bacterium | reverse complement strand
TCGAAGCCTGGTCGGCAAGGGTTCCGGTGGACCACATCCGGGAATCGCTGGCGGCCGCCCAGCGCACCCAGTTGCTCATCGATCAGAATGTGAATCCTCGCCTCGCCATGGAAGTCATGCTGCTCGACCTGCGGGTCCGGCGCCCAGCATGAGCCGGGTCTTCGTCACCCTGCCCCTGCCCTCGCCCGGCATCGACATGCTGAGGGAGCGCTTCGAGGTCACGATGATGGAGGCGGAGGGAATGCAGCCTCAGGAGCTGAAGCGGCACATCGCCGAGGCGGACCCCGTGGGGATTATCGGGATGGTCAATGTGCCAATCACCGACGAGATCATGGCCGCGGCGCCGCACCTGCGGGTCGTCGCGAACTACGCGGTCGGCTACAACAATGTCGATGTGGCGGCTGCAACGCGCCGCGGCGTGCTGGTCACGAATACGCCAGGCGTTCTGACCGATGCAACCGCCGACCTGGCCTTCGCCTTGATCCTGGCGGTGGCCCGGCGAGTGGTGGAGTCGGACCTCTTCCTCCGCGAGGGAAAGTTCAAAGGTTGGAAAGCGGACTTGCTGCTGGGCAGCGACGTGCACGGCCGCGTGCTGGGCATCATCGGTTTTGGCCGCATCGGGCAGGCGATGGCGCGGCGCGGCCTGGGCTTCAACATGTCAATCCTTTATTCGGACGCGCGCCGGGCAACCCCTGAGGTGGAGTCTGAGCTGCGGGCGCAGTACGTTCCCCTCGATGAGTTGCTGCGCAAGTCGGACTACGTGACGATTCACGCCGACCTTAACGATCAGACCCGCCACATGATCGGCGAGCGCGAGCTGAAGCTGATGGGCCCGCAACATTACCTGATCAACGCCGCCCGCGGACCGATCGTGGACGAGAAGGCGCTGGTGCGAGCGCTCAGGGAAGGCTGGATCAAGGGCGCCGGCCTCGATGTCTACGAGCGCGAGCCGACGACGGAACCCGGGCTGACCGATTGCTGGAACGCAGTGCTCCTACCCCACCTGGGAAGCGCCACAGTGACCGCGCGCGCCGCCATGGCCGAGACGGCGGCGAAGAACCTGATCGCGGCGGTAGACGGACAAACCCCGCCCAACCTCGTTAACCCGGAAGCGCTCGCCGTCCGACGCTAGGTGCGCATCCGGCTGCTGGCCATCGATCTCGATGGCACGCTGGTCAACGACCGGCTGGAGATGGACCCGCGGGACGTGGCCGCCGTCAAGGCGGCCACCGCCGCCGGTGTCACAGTGGTGCTGGCCACGGGTCGCATGTTCAAGTCGTCACTGCGTTACGCGCAGCCACTCGGCCTCAGAGGTCCGATCATCAACTACCAGGGTGCGGTCGTTCGCGAGATTGCCAGCGGCGAGATCTGGTATCGATGCGAGCTGACCGTGCCGATGCAGCAGCGCGTTCTCGCGCTTGCCGAGCCGAAGGACTGGCACGTCAACACGTACCTGCACGAGCGCGTGTACACGGCACGCGCCCGGCCCGAGGCGGATCTCTATGCCCGGATCGCCATGGTGCCCTATGAGGTCGTTGGGCCGCTCTCGAAGTGGGTCAAAGAGGATTCGACCAAGATGGTCCTGGTCAGCCTGGAACCGGCGGACGTGCCGGCGCGGATGGCGGAGTTGACGGCCTGGATGGGGGGCATCGGACGCGTGACGCGGTCACTCGACTGGTTCGTCGAAGTGGTTAACCCCGAGGTTTCTAAGTCGCGGGCGCTGTCCATGGTGGCAGACCGCCTTGGCATCGAGCGGGCGGAGGTCTGCGCCATCGGCGACAACCTGAACGATGAGGACATGGTGGCTTGGGCCGGCCTCGGGGTGGCGATGGGTCACGCCCCGGACGCCCTGAAAGCGGTCGCAAAGTACGTGACCCGGCCAATCGGCCAGGCGGGGGTTGCCCAGGCGATCGAGCGTTTCGTGATCGGGAAAAGCGTACCGCAGCCCCGCGCTTAGCCCGCCGCAACCTTATATATACTTGGGCCTCCGCGGCCCCGTGGTGTAGCGGTCTAACATGCCTCCCTGTCACGGAGGAGATCGGCGGTTCGAATCCGCTCGGGGTCGTTGAACTCCCGTTCTAATATTCGATTTCCCAGGTGGTGAAGTTGACTGGTTCGGTCAATTTCCCACTAACGGAAGGGGCTGGCGGCGCGGTCGTTGTTCCTGGGTGGTCACGATTGCATTCCTTCTGTTGGTCGGACTCTTCTTGTTCCTGACTGGTCTCATGCTCGCTATCAATAGCCGTGGCGTTGCCCAGCGCCTTGGTGGACCGGTCTGGGGCCGTCCTCGGCTCTGGGTCTGGCTCGTCGCGGACGACCCCGCGGTACGGGGGCGCAAGCGCGTTCAAGCTCTCGGGTCGCCCTGACGGCGCTCGGCCTCGCGTTTCCTGGACTGCCATTGCTGCATCAGTTCGGGTTCTTGTGGTTCCTAGGAGGCGGCGGTCTGACCTGCTTGGCCATCCTCATCCACGCTTTTCGGTAAGTGGGACCAGCTTGGTGACCGTATGCTTTGGGGGCGCAAAGGCGCCGGCATCCACCTGTATAGAATGAAAACGCCAATGTTCCCATCTGCCACCTATCGCGTCTTCAGCTCAAGGGCTGTCCGTGCCCTAACCCGGCTCACCCCTCGCCAGCTGCAGTATTGGGACGAGACGGGTTTTCTTAAGCCATCTATCTCAGCTCGCAAAGGCCGTGGAACGGTAAGGCTCTATTCCTTCCAGGACCTGGTTGCGCTCCGGGTCGCGGCCGAACTGAGAGGGTCTCTGCCGCTGCAGACACTGCGTCGACTCGTGACCTACTTCCAGAGGCTTGACTACAAGTTGCCCCTGGCCGAAGTGCACTTTTGGGTTGAGCCAGGAAAGGTCTACTTCCGTGAGGCTGGCGTGACCAGGGAGGCACGGCGACCTGAGCAAAGCCTTATCGAAGGGACTGTGCAGATTCGCGAGGTCCTTGCCGATCTCGGCCGCCAGATTGACCGGCTCGACGCCCGGACCCCCGGGAGGATCGAGTGTCGCCGTGGAGTCATGTCGGGAAAGCCGGTAATTGCCGGCACTCGAATTCCAACCGCCGCAATATGGCGCCAGGTCAAGGAAGGACTCAATGCCGATGATGTGCGTAAGGGCTATCCGGGCCTAACCAAGAAGGACATCGACGCGGCCGTAGCCTTCGAAGAGAGAGCGCGAGCCTCACGACGAACGGCATAGCCTTGAACGGGTCGTGGGCCAGTGTCCCGGGAAGCAAGAAATAGGCGTCGCGCACGCCGGGCCGCCCCGCGGGCGCGGCTCAAGTTTCTCGTTGATCACAATGTTCGAGCGGAAGTGGGCAACCTTCTCGAAGGCTCCGGCTTCCATACACGGCGCACTTATCAGGAGGGCCTAGGGCAGTTGGATGATCGGGAGGTCGCTGCCTATGCTGCGGCGGAAAGCCTGATTGTGGTCACCCACGACGGGGCGTTCTACAACAGGCTGCTCCGTTCCTCTCAACAGGCGATCCTGCTTCGCGTCAAGGAGCCGCACGCTCGTCGCCGCCTGCGGGAGACGTTGCCAGTCGTGATCTTCGCGCTAAGGAAGGGTCGATGCGCGGTTCGAGTTATGGCGACAGACATCGTCGTCGATCGGTTCGAAAAAGCCAGGTAACGATAGGTGGGGCGGGTTTCTCAGAGCTCAAACGTATTTGGCTAATGCCGGTGGTATTTGCGCCCCCGAGTCCGCTCGGGGTCGCCACACAGAAGCACCATCAGTTCTGGTTAGAAGTATTTGTAGAAAGGTAGAAGGCCAAGTCCGCCGCCTGAACCGCTGCAGATTCAGCACGGGGCGAACAAAATCCACCGAGTATGCCTCGGGACGTTGTTGCCGGGCGAGCGTCGTCACCGGACGCGGGAGTATTGTGCCATGGGGAGGAAGGCTGATGGCTCGAGCCGACCTGGTCGGTCGGGAAGGTGAGATGGCCTCGCTCGCCGAGTGGCTGCAGGCAGCGATCGACGGGCACCCTGGGCTCGTGTTGTGTCGTGGCGAGCCGGGAATCGGGAAAACCCGGCTGGCCGAGGAGGGTGCCGTGCGCGCAACGGCGAAGGGTGCGCGAGCCGTCTGGGGCCGCGCCGTCCAGGGGGAAGGGGCGCCTCCGTACTGGCCCTGGCTGCAGATCGTCCGTGCTATCGCAGATGTGGTCGATCTGCGCGCTGTCGCCGGCGAGCACGGGCTTACGGCCGATCTCGGCCGGCTCTCACCGGACCTCTTCCCCGCCACCGGTTCAGCGGTCGCTCACCTGTCATCGGGCGGGAGCGTATCGTCCGAGGACAGGTTCAGGCAGTTCGACGCGCTGGGACGGCTGCTACGACTTGTCGCCGAACTTCGTCCCATGGTCATCGTCCTCGAAGACATCCACTGGGCTGACCGGCCCTCACTCCTGCTCCTCCAACACGTGGCCAGGGCTCTGACCGACGAACGCATCCTGATCATCGCGAACTACCGCGATACCGAGCCGGAGCACTCCTCGATCGTGACGGATCTCCTTCGGGAGCCGGTGACCAGAGAAGTGCATCTCACCGGCCTGGCCACTCCGGCGGTTCGCCGCCAACTCACCTCGTTGTTGGGTCGAGACGTGAGTGATGCTGAAGCTGAAGAAGTGCACGCACTGAGCGGCGGCAATCCGTTCTTCGTGAGCGAAGTGGGACGGGTGGTCGCGGAGCGGCCTGCCGGCGCGGCGGCTTCTCTGGTCACGGCGAGCCTGCGAGAC
>JALYYE010000191.1 GCA_030946735.1 Candidatus Dormiibacterota bacterium | reverse complement strand
AAGGCGCCGGGCAGGTCGGCAGGGAGGATCTCGCCAATCGGCTGGTAGACAAGGCCGGCAACCTGTCGCAGGAGGTTGGGCGTGAAGATCGTCTGGAACATGCCGAAGCCGAAGGTACATCCGGTCTCGGCCGCGAGCAGGCCGACGACCTCCATCTGACGGCGCTCGAGAATGTCGGCCGCCTTGAGGAACAGGCGCTGCTTGGCGCCGGGCGGCGTCTTCCACCAGGCCGGAAAGGCGTCCGCAGCGGCCTTCACCGCTCGCCGGGCGTCCTCGCGGGTTGAGGCGGGGATGGTCGCCATCGGCTCGCCGGTGAACGGATTGCGGTCCGGGTAGGTGGCGCCGTTGGCTGCTCCGACCCATTGACCGCCGATGAACTGCCTGTATTCCTTGGGAGCGGTTTTCGCCGTCGCCTTCTCGTCAGATACGACTGTGCTCATCGCGCCTCCTCCTTAACCCCACCCTGCCCTCCCCCAGAGGGGGAGGGAGAATTCCCAGCGTAGCACCGGCTACGCATTCTCGAAACCGACGTAGTTTTCCGCCAAAGTGGTCGCCGCCGCCTGGGATGTGACGATGTAGCGCAGGTACGAGAGTCGCAGTTTGTGATCGAAGGGATCGCCCGCCGGGTCCTTGTGGAGGAGGGCGGTCATCCAGGCTGAGAACTGCTCCGCGCGCCAGACGCGCCGCAGACAGCGGTCGGAGTAGCAGTCGAGCAGGTCGCGGGAGTTCGTGCGATGCCAGGCTGCGAGACCCTCAGCGAGCAGCTTGACGTCGGCGAGCGCGAGGTTCATGCCCTTGGCCCCCGTCGCCGGGACGATATGGGCCGCGTCGCCCGCGAGGAAAAGGCGCCCATGCTGCATCGGCTCGGTGACCAGGCTCCGCATCGGTGTGATGCCGGACTCGATGATCTCGCCCGGTTGGAGCTCTGGTTCGGCAAGGCGAACTCGAAGCTCCTGCCAGATGCGCCCCTCGGGCCAGGCGTCCATGGTGTCGTCGGCGTCGACCTGAAGATAGAGGCGACTGATCTCCGGCGATCGCATGCTGTGCAGGGCGAAGCCGCGCTCGTGGTAGGCGTAGATGAGCTCGTCTGAGGCGGGCGGTATCTTCGCCAGGATGCCGAGCCAGGCGAATGGATAAGAGCGCTCGTAGGTTTTGGCCTCCAGCCCCGCCCGGGCCTCACCGTGCGAGCCATCGCAGCCAGCGACAAACTCGCAGGAAAGGGTTGCGTCCTCGCCGTTGCGCCGGTAAGCGATGCGCGGGTGGTCATCGTCGATCCCCTCGATGGCAGTCGCCTCGGTCTCGAACCAGATCTCGCCACCGTCCGCGAACCGTTGCTTGATCAGGTCCTTGACCACTTCCTGCTGGCCGTAGACCGTGATGCCTCGACCAGTTAGCCCGCGGAAATCGATGCGGTGCTCCTCCCCGGCGAAGCGAAGCTTGATGCCATCGTGGACGAGGCCCTCGCGGGTCATGCGCTCGCCCACGCCGCTCGACACGAGCAGATCGGTCGATCCTTGTTCCAGCACCCCCGCCCGAACCCGGCGCTCGATGTACTCACGGCCGCGCCGCTCGAGCACGACGGAGGTGATGCCCTGCAGGTGCAGCAGGTGCGACAGCATGAGCCCGGCGGGACCGGCGCCGATGATGCCGACCTGAGTAGCCCCCAACCTACCCTCCCCCGCGTGCGGGGGAGGTCATTTGCCACGGGGGCTCGAGGGTGCGTTCATTGCGGAGGCGCTCGTCGGCATCGACCATGAGGTTGAGCATCCGCAACAGCTCCGCCTGCTCGCAGTCGGACAGCACCGAGACGAGCAGCCGGTTCATGCGGCCCGCCTTCGGGATCAACCTCTCGGTGGTGCGCAGCCCGGCCGCCGTCAAGCGGAGCAGATTGCGTCGTGCGTCCCGCGGATCCCGGATGCGCTGGATCAGCCCACGCGCTTTGAGCCGGGCGACCACCTCGGCTGTCGTGGAGCGGTCCAGCGAGACTCGTTCGCCCAGCGTTTTCTGGTCGATGTTCCTCTCCGCCCGCAGCGCGTAGAGGACGGCGAACTGAGGCGAGGTCACCTCCGACGAGACCTCCGCGTTCCAGAGCCAGTAGTGGACCTGCTGGGCGCGCCGAATCAGGTGACCGGGATGGCGGCGCAGGTCTTCATGCGAGGTTGACATGGGCCAGTTCTGAAACTATATTCCGTGTACTGACGAATTTCTAGTCTTGGGGAGGAGGGAGAAGCGGACATGGCCGACCAGGGGTTGTCGTTCGAAAGGCGAGTCAGCCGTCGGGAGGTCCTGAAGACGATCGGAGGGGGCGCCGTGGCGCTCGGTGCGGCCGACCTGCTCGCCGCCTGCGGCGAGATCAAGGGCTCGAGCACCACGAGCAGCGGCACGATCGTCATCGGCTATGTCAGCCCGCAAACTGGCGCGCTGGCCGGCTTCGCGTCCGGTGACAACTTCGTCCTCAGCCAGGTGCGGGGCACGAGCATCTACAAGAATGGATTCAAGCTCGGCAGCAAGACCTTCGACGTCAAGATCGTGGTCAAGGACACGCAGTCGAGCCCGGATCGAGCCTCGCAGGTCGCCCGCGAGCTGATCCTGACGGACAGAGCCGATCTCATCCTTACCTCCTCGACCCCGGAGACGACCAACCCGGTGGCCGACGTGTGCGAGGCGCAAGGCATCCCGTGCGTTTCGACGATCGTCCCCTGGGAGGCGTGGTTTTTCGCCCGCGGCGGAAAGCCCGGGACCGGCTTCAACTTCACGACGATGTTCTTCTTCGGCATGCAGCAGTTCGGAGAATGCTTCATCCCGATGTGGGACCGGATGAGCACCAACAAGGTGGTCGCCTTCACCTACCCCAACGATGCCGACGGCAATGCCTTCCGCGACAACAAGACGGGACTCGAGTTCTACTCCGCGCAGGCCGGCTACCACAACGTCGACGGTGGCGCCTACCCTGACGGGACGACCGACTACAGCAGCATGATTTCCAAATTCAAGAGCCAGAACGCGACGCTCTTCACCAATGCCCCGATCCCGCCCGACTTCAACACGATGTGGAAGCAGGCGGCGCGAGCCGGCTTCAAGCCGAAGCTGGCGACGGTGGCCAAGGTCCTGCTTTTCCCGGCGGATACCGAGGCTATCGGCGACCTCGTCAACAACGTCGCGACCGACGCCTGGTGGACGCCTTACCACCCCTACAGCTCCACACTCACCGGGCAAACCTGTAAGCAGTTCGCTGCTTCCTTCGAGTCGACCACGGGCAAGCAGTGGGTGCAGAGCATCGGGTCGGTGCACTCTCTCTTCGAGATCGCCCACAAGGCGTTCACCGCGGTCGATGATCCGCACAACCACACTGCCGTCGCCACGCAGCTCAAGAATATGAACTACACGGGCATCAGCGGTCCGCTCGACTTCACCAAGGGGCCGATGCCGGGCATTGCGATCCAGAAACCCGTCGGTGTGCAGTGGAAGAAGGGAAAGAAGTTCCCCTACGAAATGTTCGTGGTGGACAACAGCGCGAACAAGAACGTTCCTACGAACGGAGACCTCGTCCCGACCAATCCATGACGGCGGAGGCGCCCCTGCTCGAGCTGGCCGGTGTCAGCAAGCGCTTCGGCCGGATCACGGTCGCGGACAGTCTGTCGCTGCGCTTCCAGGCGGGGGAGACGGTCGGGATCGTGGGGCCGAATGGCGCCGGCAAGAGCACGCTCTTCGCCATGATCGCCGGGGACCTCAATCCCGACGCGGGGGACGTGCGCTTCGACGGGCGCTCCGTCCTCCGCCTCGACCCCGCGACCCGCTGCCGCATGGGGATCGCGCGAACCTACCAGGTCCCACGACCCTTCGAGAACATGACGGTCTTCGAGAACCTGCTGGTGGCCGCCTATCGCGGTGGCCAGCTTTCTCGAGTCCAGGGCTACCACGTCGCCGCCCAGATTCTCGAGCAGACGGGACTTTCGCGGGATGCGAACCGTCCGGCCGGCCGCCTCGGCCTGCTGCAGCGCAAACGCCTCGAGCTGGCGCGCGGGCTGGCCACCCAACCGCGCATCCTCTTGCTCGATGAGGTCGCCGGCGGGCTCACCGATCCCGAAGTCAGAGAGCTTGTCGAGATCGTCGAGCAGGTGCGCCAGCACGGTGTGGCCGTGGTGTGGGTGGAGCACGTGGTGCACGCGCTCACCAGCGCGGTCAGTCGCATCATCTGTCTTGCCGGCGGTCGCCTGATCGCGGAAGGCGACCCGCAGAAGGTTCTCGCCAACCCGGAGGTGAAAGAGGTCTACCTGGGAGTCAACATCGATGCTTGAGGTTCGCGGCCTGACCGTTCGGCACGGCTACCTGCAAGCGCTCACCGAACTCAGCCTCTCGGTTGCCCCGGGCGAGACCCTCGCCATCATCGGGGCCAATGGCGCCGGCAAGTCGACGCTGCTGCGCTCGATCATCGGTCTGCACCAGCCGAGCGCCGGCTCGATCCTGCTCGAGGGCCGAGATATCACCAGGCTGCCGCCGCACGCGCGCGTTCGCGCCGGGATCGCGCTCGTTCCCGAAGGACGCCGTCTGTTTCCATCGCTCAGTGTCGAGGAGAATCTCCTGGTCGGCCAGTCATCGGGGCGACCCGGCTCCTGGGATGTGAACGCGGTATATGACCTTTTTGACTGGATGGGGGACCGGCGCCGCGAGCCGACCGTCCACCTCTCCGGCGGCGAGCAGCAGGCGCTGGCCATCGGGCGGGCGCTGATGGCCAACCCGCAGCTGCTCCTCCTCGACGAACTCTCGCTCGGACTGGCGCCCACCATGGTGCGCCGGATCTACGGCGTTCTTCCCGAGCTGGTCCAGAAGGGCATGGCGGTTCTCCTCGTCGAGCAGGACGTCGCCCAGGCGCTGCGGATCGCCGACCGCTTTCAATGCCTGCTCGAGGGTCGCACCACGCTGGAGGGTAAGCCGGCTGACGCGACGACGGCGAAGATCGAGGCCGCCTACTTCGGGTTGGCCGGCCGGGCCGGACCTGGGAGCGCCGCGTGAACTGGGTCAACGCCATCACCCAGGGCATCCTCCTCGGTGGCCTCTACGCGCTCTTTGCCTGCGGGCTGTCCTTGCTCTTCGGCGTGGTGCGCGTCGTCAACCTCGCCCACGGCGACTTCGCGGTCCTCGCCGCCTACCTCGCGCTGGTCGTGATCACGACCACCCACGTGCCCGCCCTGCTCACCTTCATCATCGTCGCGCCGCTCTTCGCCCTCTTCGGCTACGGCGTGCAGCGCCTGATCATCCAACGGAGCCTCGAGGTTTCGCCGCTGACGACCTTGCTCGTGACCTTCGGTCTGTCGGTCGTCATCCAGAACGTGCTGCTGGTGATGGCATCGGCGGACAGCCACTCATTCGATCTCGGCAGTCTCATCTCGGCATCGCTGCGCGTCAGCCCAGAGCTCTCCATCGGGTATGTGCCCTTGCTGATCTTCGTGACGGCGATCGTCGTTCTCGTCGGGCTGCAGCTGTTCCTCTCGCGCACCGCGATGGGTCGCGCCATCCGCGCGTCGGCCGATGACCAGGAGGCATCCACGATCGCGGGCGTCAACACACGCCACGTCTTCGGAATCGCGGCCGCCATCGCCTTCGCCACCGTGGCGCTGGCCGGCCTGGCGCTGGGCAGCTCGTCCTCGTTCGATCCGAGCGCCGGCCCGGCCCGCCTGATCTTCGCCTTCGAGGCGGTGATCATCGGAGGCGTGGGCTCGCTCTGGGGGACGCTCGTGGGCGGCATCATCCTCGGCGTGGCGCAGGCGGTGGGCGCGCAGATCGATCCCAGCGGCGGCGTGCTCGCCGGCCACCTCGTCTTCCTCGTGGTGCTCGCGCTCCGTCCGCAGGGGTTGATCCGCGCAAGGCTCGCCGTATGATGGCCGGCACCGCGACGGCAACTCCGGCGGTGCGGGTCACGCGCTCCCGCCGATCGGCGCTGTTAGGGCTCATCGGCGCGGCGGTCGTGGTCGTCCTGCTCGCGACGCTTCCCTA
This sequence comes from Candidatus Dormiibacterota bacterium, assembly GCA_030946735.1. GTDB lineage: Bacteria > Chloroflexota > Dormibacteria > CF-121 > CF-121 > CF-13. Next base: position 9,262 of record JALYYE010000191.1, on the reverse strand, counting down.
CGTGGTTTATGCCGACGTGACCGATCTGCTGGTCAATGCCTTCATCCTGCTAGTGCTCGCCAGCATGTGGAATCTGCTCGCCGGCTACTGCGGGCTGATCTCGGTGGGGCAACAGGCCTACATCGGCGTCGGTGCCTATACGGTGCTGCTGCTGGCCCAAAACGGCATCAACCCCTACCTCGCGATCCCGGTCGCCGTCGTCGTATCGGGCGCGATCGCAGTGCCCGTATCCTTCCTGGTCTTCCGCCTGCGGGCCGAGTACTTCGCGATCGGCACCTGGGTGGTGGCCGAGGTCTTCTTCCTGCTTCTCATCCGCATCCGGTCACTGGGTGGTGGTACCGGGACCGGCCTCCCGGGGCTGGCGCTGATCAACCCGGTGTTTCGTCAGGCGCTGACCTACTGGTGCGCGCTCGCCGTGGCCGCGGCGGCCCTCCTCGCCACTTACCTGCTGCTGTCCAGCCGGATGGGACTGGACCTGACGGCGATCCGAGACAACGAGGTGGCGGCGCGCAGCGCCGGTGTTCGCGTCACCTGGGCCAAGCGGGTTGTCTACGTTGTGTCGGCCGCGGGCTGCGGCGCCGGCGGGGCGCTGCTGATCATCAGCCAGCTCAACGTCCTCGCCAGCGCCATCTTCAGCGTAGGGTGGTCGGCGAAGATGATCTTTGTGGCATTGATTGGCGGCGTGGGTAGCATCGAAGGGCCGATCGTCGGTACCGCCATCTTCACCGTCATCCAGCAAACGCTGGCTCAATCGGGGGCCTGGTACCTCATCCTTCTCGGGTCGCTGGCCGTCGCGGTCGCGATGTTCCTTCCCAAGGGGATCTGGGGACTCATCAGCAACCGCTTTCATATCCAGGTGTTTCCCGTTGGCTACTGGCTACATCGATGAATGAAGACGAGCGCGAACCGCCCTACCTCTACCCCGACTACGTCGGGACGCGTTTGCGCGCGCCGGCCAGGCCGCTGGTCAAACTTCCCGACGGATTCCACGATTTCCCGGCGCCGTTGTTTCCACGGACCATCGCCGAGCTGGACCATGACCTGACACGCCAGCACGCAGGCGAACCGATCGGTGAACGGATCATCGTCAGCGGGCGTGTGCTCGACAGCAATGGGCGGCCGCTGCGGAAGACGATCGTCGAAGTCTGGCAAGCCAACGCGGCCGGCCGCTACCTTGACCAGGATGACCAGCACCCGGCGCCACTCGACCCCAACTTCACGGGGGCGGGTCGCTGCCTGACCGACGATGACGGCCAGTATCGATTCATCACGATCAAGCCGGGCGCGTATCCGTGGAAGAACCATCGCAACGCCTGGCGACCGGCGCATATCCACTTCTCGCTCTTCGGCAGCGAGTTCCGAAGCCGGCTGGTGACCCAGATGTACTTCCCGGGCGACCCGTTGATGCCGCGCGATCCGATCTTGCAATCGATCCCGGATCAAGCTGGTCGCGAGCGTCTGGTGTCGCGATTCGATCCCGAGACGACGGTGCCCGAGTGGGCGCTCGCCTATCGGTGGGACATCGTGCTGCGCGGCCGGGCGGCGACGCCCTTCGAGGACGAGCCATGAGCGGACCGTTGACACCGTCGCAGACGGTCGGTCCCTTCTTCGGCGCCGGACTGCCCTTCGAGCAGGGCGAACAGATCGCTCCGCCAGGATCCGCCGGCGTGATTCGAATCGAAGGCCAGGTCCTCGACGGCAACGGCCAACCGGTCCCCGACGCCTTGCTCGAAATCTGGCAGCCCGGTGCAGGATTCGGCCGCGGCAGGACGGACTCCGAGGGCGCCTTCAGCTTCACAGTAAGCAAGCCCGCGCCGACGCCGGCCCCCGACGGGCGGCTCCAGGCGCCGCACCTCAACGTCACGGTTTTCGCCCGCGGCTTACTCCGCCACCTGGTGACGCGGCTGTATTTTCCCGACGAGACCGAGGCGAACGCGACCGATCCGGTTCTGAACCTCGTCGAGCCGGCGCGCCGCCAGACGCTGATCGCGAAAAATTGCAGTGGCGTGCTGCACTTCGACGTCAGGCTGCAGGGCGAACAGGAGACGGTGTTCTTTGCCATCTGACGCGCTCTTCGGGCCAAGTCTCAGCACCGATTTGATGATGGCCACCGTCTCCGACCGCGCCTGGGTGCAGGCGATGCTCGACGTCGAGGCGGCGCTGGCACGAGCGGAGTCGCGAACCGGCGTTATCCCATCGGCGGCGGCCGACGGCATCGCCAGTCACTGCCGCGTCGACGAGTTCGACGTCGCCCAGCTCGGCCGGGCTGCCGTCCGCAGCGCCAATCCCGTCATTCCGCTGGTCAACGCGCTGCGCGCCGCCGTCCCCAAGGATGCGGCTCCCTTTGTGCACCACGGCGCCACCAGCCAGGACGTCCTGGACACAGCAATGATGCTGATCGCGCGGCGCGGTCTCGACTTGATCCTCGCGGACCTGGACCAGGCGGCCGCCGCTGCCGCGACGCTCGCCGAGCGACATCGGGCGACCCTGATGGCGGGACGCACCTTGCTGCAACAGGCACTTCCCACCACCTTCGGGCTCAAAGCCGCGGGCTGGCTCGTCGCCATCGTCGAGGCGCGGTCCGAGATTGCGCGAGTTGCGAAGACCCGGCTGGCGCTGCAGTTCGGGGGAGCGGCGGGCACGATGGCTGCCCTCTCGGACCGCGGGCCCGATGTCGCCCGCGAGCTTTCGGTCGAGTTGGCACTTTCGGAACCAACGCTGCCGTGGCACACGGCGCGAGCGCGCGTCGTCGAGGTGGCGACGGCCCTCGGCGTCGCGGCGGGCGTCGCCGGCAAGGTTGCAATAGATGTCGTGCTACTGGCGCAGACCGAAGTCGGCGAGGTCTCGGAGGGTACGGTCGCCGGCCGCGGTGGGTCGTCGGCCCTCCCACAGAAGCACAACCCGGTCGATGCGATCGAGATCCTGGCCGCGGTGCGAGGCATCAACGCGCAGGTCTCCGTACTCCTGGGGGCGATGGTCCAGGAACACGAAAGGGCCGCCGGCGCCTGGCAGGCGGAATGGCCCGCGTTCGCGGAAACGCTGCGGCTTGCCGGCGGCACTGTGTTCCGGCTGGCGTCATTGCTCGCGGGACTTCAGGTCGACCCGGAGCGGATGCGAAGGAACATTGACCTGTCGGACGGCCGCCTCATGGCCGAGCACGTGGTGATGCTGCTAGGGGAGCGCGTCGGGCGGGTGATGGCGCGGGCGCTGGTGGATGGCGCGGTGTCATCGTCGACCGCAACCGGCCGACCATTCAAGGACCTGCTCGCGGAGAATGCAGTGATCACGGCTCATCTCAAACCCGAGGAGTTGGCCGCTGCTCTGGAGCCCGCTGGCTATCTCGGGGTCGCGGGTCTCCTGATCGATCGGGCTCTGGCCGCGTATCGTGCACAGAAAGGAGAGCGATGAACGACGACGAGCGGCGCGAGCGCGGCATGAAGATCCGACGCGAGGTGTTGGGCGACGACTATGTCGACCGAGCGCAGGCTGGCAGCACGCCCTTGACGAAAGAGTTCCAGGACCTGATGACGCGCTACGCGTGGGGCGAAATCTGGGCACGGCCCGGTCTCGACCGTCGAACCCGCAGTTGCATCACGGTCGCCATGACCGTGGCGCTCAATCGACCGGACGAGCTCGCCCTCCACCTGCGCGGCGCGCGGCGCAACGGCGTGACGGTCGCGGAGCTAAAAGAGGTCTTGCTGCAAGCGGTGGTCTACTGCGGCATCCCGGCGGCGCATACCGCATTCAAGGTCGCCCAAGAGGTGCTGGGCTCGGACGCTGATTGAGCTTCACCACGGTGCCGGAGCTCCTTGCTTCGGCCGAGCAGCGCTTCGGCGACGCAACCGCCCTCGTCACCACGGAGCGATCGGAATCGTTCCGCGAGCTCGCCCGGTCAACTCGCTCGACGGCTTTGACGCTGCGCCGTCGAGGCCTCAACCCGGGCGATCGGGTATTGATCGCGGCACCCAACTCCTCGGCACTGGTGCATGCCTGGCTTGGCACCATCTGGGCCGGCGGAATTCCGGCGGCCGTCAATCCGGAGCTGACCAACTCCGAGATCGACTACGTGCGGGACGATCTGCAGCCGGCGGTCACCCTCCTCCGTGAGGAGGTCGCGTTGGATGGCCGCGTCGAGTCGGACATGCCCGCTGCCGCTGTCCAACCGCTCGAGGTCGCGGCCATCGTCTATACATCGGGCACCACCAGCCGCCCCAAGGGCGTGATGGTCAGACACGCCGCCTATACCGAGACCGGGGGATCCTTTCCGGGATGGATTGGGCTCAAAGGTCCGCAACGCCTCTGGGCCTGCCTGCCGCTCTTCCACATCAACGCCCAGGCTTACTCGCTGATGACGGCGCTCGCCCACGGTTTCTCCCTGGCCCTCACACCAAAGTTCCACGCGTCCACCTTTTGGCGTGACGCGCGCGCGCTGGAGGTCACCTCGGTCAACCTGGTCGGCGCGATGCTGGAGTTCCTGGCGGCACAGCCCGAGAGCACCTGGGTCGAATCGCGATTGCGCACGATCTACGCGGCGCCGGGACCGCCGCCGGCGCAGCGCGATCAGCTCGAAGCGCGTTTCCGGGTCCAAATGCTGACCGGCTACGGGATGAGCGAGAACCCGTTCGGTTGTATGGAGAGCGCCACCTCACGGAACAAGGCCGGCAGTATCGGGCGTCCGCGGCAACCTTCGTCGCGTGCGTTCGAAAACGAATTGCGCATCGTTGACCCTCAAGGTGGCGAGGTAAAAGCTGGCGAGTCCGGCGAGCTCCACTTCCGCAACCCGGTCATGACGCCTGGATACTGGAACGCGCCCGAGGTGACCGCGGCCACGATCAAGGATGGCTGGCTGCACACGGGCGATGCCGGCTACCGCGATCGGGACGGCGACCTATTCCTTACCGGTCGCTTCAAGGAGATGATCCGGCGGCGTGGAGAGAACATCGCCCCGGCCGAGCTGGAGGATGCCCTGCTGACCCATCCAACCGTCCGCGCCGCCGCCGTCTTCGGAGTGCCGGCCGGATTGTCCGAGGATGAAGTCGTAGCCGTCGTAGTTCTTCGGGACGGTCTAGAGTCAGACGAGGCCGCGCTCAAGGCCTGGTTGGCGACCCGGCTCGCCGCCTACAAAGTGCCGAGCCGCATCCACTTTCGGGACTCGCTGCCGACGACCGCCACGCATCGTGTCGCGAAGGACCGCCTGCGCAAGGAATATGGCCACACCGAATCCGATTGACCTCAACTACCGCGTCGATGGGCCTCCCGGCGCGCCGGTGCTCGTGCTTTCGCACGCGCTGGGGCTGTCGCTGGCGATGTGGGACCCGCAGGTCGAATCGCTGTCACGAACGTTCCGAGTGCTCCGCTACGACCACCGCGGCCACGGCGGATCGCCGGTTCCGGCCGGTCCCTACAGCATCGCAGAGCTCGGTCGGGACCTGTTCCATCTGCTCGACCGTCTCGGGCTCGAGCGTGTTTCCTTCTGCGGGCTCTCGCTGGGCGGGATGGTCGGCATGTGGGTCGCGTCCACTGCGCCCGAGCGCATCGATCGCCTGGTGCTCTGCTGCACGGCTACGCGAATGGCGCGTCCCGAGGATTTCGCAGCGCGTGCGCGGACGGTGCGCGAGCAGGGGATGGAAGCGATCGCCGATTCCCTGATCGGCCGATGGTTCACGCCGGCGTTCCCAGCGAGCGATCCGCGGGCGGTTGCAGGGGTGCGTGCAATGCTCCTGTCGATACCGCGAGAGGGGTATGCCGGTGCCTGCGAGGCCATTGCCCAGATGGACCTGCGCGGGGAACTTCCGCGGATCAACGCGCCGACCCTGGTAATCGGCGCCGAACAGGATCAGTCCACCCCGCCCGAAGAGTCCCAGGAGATCGCCCGGGGAATTCCCGGAGCCAGGTTGGTGGTTATCCCAGATGCCGCCCACCTGGCGAACATTGAGCAGCCCGACGCGGTCACCAACAAAATCGTCGATCACCTATTGGAGGTCCGACATGAATCCCGATGACTTTCCGGCGCCAAAAGACGGTTTCGTTATCACCCACTTCCTGGTCGTCGCCGACCAGGATCGCTCCAGCGATTTCTACCAGAAGGTCTTCGGCGGCAAAGTGCTCATCGAGCGCGACCCGGTGATCATGAAGGTGGCCAACACCTGGCTGATCCTCAACGAAGGGGGCGGACCGACGGACGACAAGCCGACCGTAACCCTGACCACGCCGCCTGATCCGAACCGCACCAGCGCGTTCCTCAACATTCGGGTCGCGGACATTCAAAAGGTCTACAAAGAGTGGTCGGCCAAAGGCGCGAAATTCCTCACCGAGCCGAAGGATCACGGCCGGGAGATCCGCGCCTATATCCGGGACCCTGACGGCCATCTCATCGAGGTGGGGCAGACGACCGGCGCGCTACGCTGACTCGGACGTCGCCTGGCCGGCTTCCTCGCGCCTGACGCCAACGATGAGCAGCCAGGCACCGGTGACCATGAAGACGAAGGATGCCATCATGCCGACGCCGACGACATAGAGTCCGCCCGCATTGCCGAAGAACAGGGCAAGCGCGCCAATCTGCTCGGTGATCAGGCACGCAAAGCTGCCGACTGTTCGCCACAACAAAGCCCGATCGGTAGGCTCGGCGGCGGCGAGGGCCTGGCTGATGCTGCGAAACAGCACAACCTCAACCGCGATCAGCACGGCGATCAGCTCGAGCGCTACCGCCTCACCGCTCTGTTTGGCCATCAAGACAAGCGCGCAACGGATGAATACCGCGGTCAGGCCGGTGAGGACGGTGCGCGCTCGGTGCCGATGGGCCGCGTTCAGTGCGATCTGGTCGAGGTGAAGCGACATCGCGACGAAGACCAGGCCGGTCAGGGCGGCGGCGCCGCCACCAACCATCATGAAATAGTCGTGCCAGGCGGCGGCGTCGTACACGGCCAGATTATCTCCCGGCAGACAACCCGAGGCGATTACCTAGCGAATCGGCTCGATCTTAACGGCGACCTTCAGTCGCGCCCAGGCACGGTCGGCTGTCAAGGCCGGGACCCGAAGTCGATGGGCCAGGCCGAGGCAGGCGCGATCACCGAGGGAGAGCCCATGCATCTTGGTACTTCCGTGCAAGCTGGCGAGTACGACAGCGTCGTCAGCGGTCAGCGGTAACACAGCCAATTTGCCACCCAGTAGTCCCCGGCGTTGTAGCTCCTCGCTGACCTTGTCCGGTTCCTCGCCGATCTCGGTGAGCTTGGTGAGAACTTCGGCCATGTTGACTGCGCTGATCGCTGAGCCTCGAAACAGCGCGTCCTCGACCAGCTGCGCACCCGCTTCATCGTTGAGATAGGCGAGAAGCGCAGAGGCATCGAGGACGCAGGTTACGTTTTCCAATCAGGTCGCTGACGTCTCTCGCTTCACTTCTGCCCGCCGTTCAGCAATGAGTTCATCGGCGAGGGAACGACGTCCCGCCCGCCCGCGGTAAAGCCCTCGTGTCTCTCTCACCACCTGACGGGGGCTCGTGAGCCGAAGAGAGCCGTCTGGCAGCACCGTGACAAGTAGCTCATCTCCGTCGCGGAGATTAAGCCGCTTACGGACTTCCGCAGGAAGAACCAGCCGCCCGCGGTCTCCTAACTGAACTCGAAAGGCCTCGGCGTGGGCCACCCCAGCAGTTTACCACACCTCAGCTAATGTCCCACAAATAACAACATGTGGGACGGCGGTCCGCGCAGGATAGGCAGATACTGGCGGCGAACAGATGAATCGGGTCATCGCGGGGAGCGCGCTGGGTGCGGCGCTCGTTCTGGCCGCCTGTGGACGCAATGCCGGGACAGCCCAGGCGCCAACCGCGCTGCCGTCGGTACACGTGGCGTCGGCGTTGATCGTTTCGCACCCGATTCCGCCCCTGGACCTCCAGGTGGCTGGGCTCGCCGGGGTGGCCGATCTGGTGACGCCCTTCCAGTTCTCGTCGACCGACAACGGCAGGACGTTGACGCTGATTGGGGCCTACGCCGATACGGCCCGAACCGTGCTCCTGTTCCGGGAGAACCCGGACCTGGGGCTCCCGAATGTAAGGGTCAACGATGACCAGGGATTCGTCGATGCCGGCGGCTCGGCAGGGCCCGTCCATGCGCCCGGCTTTCGTGGCGACTATTACGTCGCGCTCGACGAAGGGGCGCATCCGGGAGCGGACGGCGTGGCTCACCTGGCCATCACCGTCTCCAACCTGCAGCGCTGGACACCGGCCGGCGGAATCGTCGAGGGCAACTGGGCCTTCAACATTGCGATCACCGTTCAGCCCGGACATGCGCTGGCCGCGGCTCCCAATCAATTCCGCTTGGGTGCCTGGAAGGTGACGATTGAGAGGCTGGAATTGACACCTGCCGTCGTCCGTCTGCAGACGCTGGTCAATGGGGCGTCGCCCGTGATGCTTGGCGGGCCCGGGAATGCAACCTTCGTCGAGTTGGTCGATTCCGCTGGCAATCCGGTCAGGGAGCTCGGCGGTGGTGCCGGCATCACGGTGCCGAAGCAGCAGGTGAATCCGGTGAACTACCTGAATTCCAGGACCCGCGACGAGTGGTTGCGGCCGGCCGCCGGAACGTACCGGCTTCGCTTTCAGGGGAGTGGCGGCCGCTTCGAGATTCCTATCGTCATCGGCGCTTAACCCGTTCACATCTAGGGCGGAAGGCCCCTTTCCGTCTTGTGTTTTCGCCTATCCGGGAGCATCCTAGGAACGCCGCCACAGGCAAGAGGAGGAAGCTATATGAGCGTCGAAGTCCGGCCCGCGCGCATCAACACCATGGCTCCGGAAGGGAAGGACCACCTGCTGAAAGTCGTCCGCAAGGAGCGCCAGACCTTTTACGACCTGATCGATAGCACGGACGACGAGAGCTGGAAGACGCCGACCGCCTGTACCGAGTGGGAAGTCCGGGACCAGGTTGGTCACCTCGTGGACGTCACGGAAGGCTACCTCGAGCGGTTCGCGCTGGCCCGCGCCAAGCGGCCGTTTCCGGACGGCCTCGGGCTGCCCGGCATGGCCGAGATGCTCGATACCGGGTCCAAGCGCTTTCGCTCGTCGTCGCGCGCGCAACTGATCGCCCGCCTTAAAGAGTCGTCGAACAAGCTCTTCGAGATCTTCGACGCCCTCACGCCGGAGCAGTGGACGGGCGAGATGATCCCGCACGTCTACATGGGCCCGCTGCCCACCATGATCTACCCGGCCTTCCAGCTGATCGACTACTCCGTGCATAGCTGGGACATCCGCGCCGGACTCGGCCGGATGCAGCCG
>JALYYE010000218.1 GCA_030946735.1 Candidatus Dormiibacterota bacterium | reverse complement strand
AGGTTCCCGCCGCTCGCGGCGTCGACCAGGATGCCGAGGAAGGGGATTTCCGACGAATCGAGGGTGACCCGGCCGGGCTGGATCGTGCCCTGGACGCGCCCGTCGCGGAAGAAGACCGCCAGCTCGTCCTGCTCGACCGTCAACTGGGTCAGCTTGCGGATGTTCGTGTCGGGCCACTTGTAGAGAATCTGGCCCTTCGCTGTATCGGGGCGCGCGATGAACTCGCGGCGGACCTCCTGGCCGAAGATACCCATCTAAACCTCCATGACTGGATCGTGGGCGGTTCGCCGCCAATCCGCGTTATAGCAGGAAACGGGGGACCCAACCAAGTCCTTCCCCCGGGGGGACAGGGCCAAACCCCCAACCCCATCCGGCCCTCCCCGCAAGCGGGGGAGGGACCTTAGAGGCGCAAGCGGGGGTGGGAAAGGCACGTCACATTCCACGCCAGCCGTGGTCAATCCAGTCCCAATCCGCCCTCCCTACCCGCCCGTAGACGAGGGCTGGCGTCGGCACTCCCGTCTGCCCCAAGGGGCGGCTGATCTGCTCGCCCTGTTTGGTTTCCTCGGGCTTTCCGCGCTCTTGTTCGCCGGCGTCTGGCGCGCGCCGACGTCGTCGGTGGCGGGCACCGGGACCGAGGACATAGGAATCATCGTCTGGTTCCTTCGATGGGTGCCGTTCGCGCTGGGGCATGCGCAGAACCCGCTGACCACGACCTATCTCAACTCCCCTCATGGGGTCAACTCGATGTGGAACGCCTCCATGCCGGTGGCCGGCGTGGCGATGTGGCCCTTCACGGCGAGCCTGGGCCCGATCTTCTCCTACAACCTTTTGGTGACCCTGGCGGTAGGCCTCAGCGCCTGGTGCGCCTTTCTCGCCGCCCGGCGCTACGTCGCCAGCCCGGTCGCGGCCGCCCTGGGCGGACTCCTCTACGGCTTTTCTCCGTACATGATCGCCCAGTCGCAGGGCCACCTTCACGTCACCCTCGCGTTCATCCCGCCGCTCATGTTGCTGGCCTTCGACGAGATCGTGGTAAGGCAGCAGCGGTCGGCGCGATGGATGGGCGTCCTTCTCGGATTGCTGGCCGCCTGCCAGCTCTTGCTCGCCGAGGAGCTGCTGGCCACCGAGGCCCTGACCGCGATGCTCGGCATCGCCCTCTTGATCACGCTTTATCCGCAACGGTGGGGCGCCCACCGCCGGCATGCCCTTGCGGCGCTGGGTGTCGCCGCCGCCGTCTTTCTGGTGCTAGCCGCGGCGCCCATCGGCTTCCAGTTTTTCGGCCCCCAGCATGTGACCGGTGCTGTCCAGATCCGCAATGCCTACGTAAGTGATCTCCTCGGATTCGTGGTGCCGACGGCGCACCAGCAGTTCGCGCCCCCCGCGGCGGTCCAGCTGAGTGCGGCCTTTTCGGGCTACTCCTCGGAATGGGATGCCTACCTGGGACTTCCCCTGATCGCCGTCCTGATCTACGTCAGCGTCCGCTTTTGGGCGCGACCGCCGGTGCGCGTCGCATCGACGCTGCTGCTCGTGCTGGCCATCCTCTCGCTGGGGACGACGCTTCATATCGCGGGGCAGTGGACGGTCTTGCCCGTAGGCGCATTAGCGCTGACCGCACCGCTGCTTCGCCGGGTCATTCCGGTGCGATTCGGACTCTACGTCTTTCCGGCCACGTGGGTCGGATTGGTCGCGGCGCCCATCCTGAGCAGCGCCCTTCCGGCGCGCCTGATGCTCTACGTCTTTCTCTTCGCCGGACTGCTGCTGGCGGTCTTCGCCGACACCATCCTGCGGACGACCCCCAGCGTGCCCCTGAAAGCTCTTCTGATTGGCGCGGCGCTGCTGCCGCTTACGCCGCACATTCCGTTTCCGGCAGCGCCCGTGGAGGTTCCGACCTTCTTCACAGGCAGTGGGGTGCGCCAAATCCCGCAAGGCAGCGTGGCACTGGTCCTTCCCTACGCTCGCTTGGCCAACAGCTCGGCGATGTTGTGGCAGGCCGCCTCGGATATGCGCTTCCGCATGCCCGAGAGCTATGCGCTCCTCCCCGGCCCGTCGTTCAGCAGCCCGCCGACGGCCACCGGCTTCCTCATGCGCGCCATCGAACTGGGTGATCAGCCCCCTGCTCCCACCGATGATCTTCGGCGACAGGTCCTGGGCGACCTCAGGGCGTGGGACGTGCGCACGATTCTCGTCGGGCCCATGCCCTACCGCCAGCGCATGATCGCCTTCTTCAGCTGGCTGACGGGCACCGCGCCGCAAGAGAACGGCGGCGTATCGATCTGGATGCTGGGGGCCGGTTCATGAACCCGGCCAGCGGTTCGTCGACTCTCGACACCATGGAAGGCGCTCATCGCTATAACCGCTGGGTTTTCGACCGGATCCGGGACGGTCTCGGCCAGCGCGTGCTCGAGATCGGGTGCGGGACGGGCACCATCACCAGCTTCCTGGTCGAGCGCCAACTGGTTGTCGGCATCGACGTCGTCGACGACTACATTCACTCAACCAGCGAACGCTATCGGGATCGCGCCAACGTCATCATCTGCCGGCATGACCTGACGGAATCGATCGAGCCGCTCCAGGGTCATCGCTTCGACTCCGCGGTCAGCGTCAATGTCTTCGAGCATATCGCCAACGACGAGGCCGCCATGAAAGCCGTCTACACACTGCTCGAGCCCGGCGGGAGCTTCACGGTGCTCGTCCCCTGCCACCCGCGCCTCCTCGGCGCCTTCGACCGCGATATCGGCCATCACCGTCGCTACAGCAAAGCCGAACTGCGTCGCAAGCTCGAGGCGAGTGGCTTTGTCGTCGAGCGGATTCGTCGAAGCAACCCGGTGGGCGCGCTCGGATGGCTGGTCAATGTTCGCCTGCTCGGATTACGGCAGCTGCGCGGCGCGAGACTCTTCGACAGGCTGGTTCCCATTCTCGCGGTGCTCGACCGGATCGAGCTGCCCGTTGGGCTCTCCCTCATCGCGGTGGCCCGCAAGCCAGGTGCCATCCAGCAGGCGCCGGCCAATCGGGAGATTCAGCCGGCGGCCTGAGCCTCAGGCCGCGCGCTCGCCCGGCAGCTCGGGAAGACGTGACCGCATGGAAAGCTCCTTGAGGCGTTGCCCGTGGTAGGCATCCTCGACGCCGAAGAGGCGGTGTTTCGAGGTCAGCCGCAAGCGCAGCAGGGTCCGCAGCGCCCGGACGCCGTCGACCCAGGTGAGCTTCTTCCCTTCCTCGCGGCTGCGGGCGTAGTAGGTGATCGGCACTTCGTGGATTCGGTAGCCGAGGCGGAGAATGCGAGAGGTGATCTCGGGCTCGATGTCGAATCGGTCACCATGCAGGCGCAGCCGGCGCATCAGTTCTGTGCGCATCGCCTTGAAGCCGGTTTCCATGTCCTGGATGTAGCAATTGAAGAGCACGTTGGTGGCCGTGGTGAGCAGACGGTTGCCCAGGACGAACCAGTAGGAATAGGCGCTCTGGCCGGCGAAGCCGCGCACCCCGTAGACGACATCCGCGCGCCCCTGCAACAGGGGGCCGATCATGATCTGGTACTCGAGCGGGTCGTACTCCAGGTCCGCGTCCTGGATGATCAGCAGCGGCGCGGTGACGGCGTCGACCGCGGTGCGGATCGCGGCGCCTTTGCCGCGGTTTGAGGGATGGCGGTGCAGGCTAACCCGTGGATCGCCGAGGAAGCGCTGCGCCACCTCGAAGGTCCCATCGGCGGAGCCGTCGTCGACCACCACGAGCTGCCGGACGCACGGCTGCAGGAGAACCCGTCGGAGCACCTGCCCCAGGGTGGATGCCTCGTTGAAGGCGGGCACGATCACCGCGAGATTCGCGTCCATACCGGCTTCAACTGGCAGACGAAGCCAAAATTTGCAGCGGCGCGGGACAGGTTTGGCCAGCGCGTGCCGTTGTCCCTTGGGCACCGTGAACTATCCACGCCCGAACGACGAAACCGTCATCTCCGGCCCCTGGCCGAATTGGGTGACGCGCTCGTCGCTTTCCATCGTCCTGCCCGCCTACAACGAGGAGCAGAACATCGAGGGCGCCATCGAGGAGGCGTGCCAGGTCGCTGCCTCCGCGGCGCCGGCGTGGGAGGTCATTGTGGTGGACGACGGCAGCCGGGACACCACAGCACAACGGGTTGCGCGCATCACGAAGCGCCAGCCTCGGGTCCAACTCATCAGTTTTCCGGAAAACCGAGGCTACGGCGCCGCGCTACGGGCCGGATTCCACGCCGCCCGCGGCGATCTGATCTTCTACACCGACAGCGACCGGCAGTTCGACTTGAGCGAGCTCCGCTATTTCCTCCCCGTGATGGACCGTACCGACGTTGCCATCGGCTTTCGCGTCTACCGCTACGACCCGGTGCTGCGCTGTCTCCTGTCCTGGGTCTACAACCGCCTGGTCAGCGTCCTCTTCCGGGCGCGGGTCCGCGACGTCGACTGCTCGTTCAAGCTGTTTCGCCGCGAGGTGTTGGAGGCGATCGACCTCGAGACTCGCGATTTTTTCATCGACACGGAAATGGTCGCCAAGGTACGGAAGTGGAACTTCCGCATCCTGCAGAAAGGGGTCAAGCACTTCCCGCGCCGGGCGGGTGAGAGCAGCGTCCGAGCGAGCCACATCCCCAGCACCCTGGGCGTCGTCGCTGTGATGTGGCTCCGTATTTATCTCCCGGTCCTGGTCGGCCGGCGCGAACGGATCGAGCCGGTTTGTCCGAGACGGTTGCCCGGTCAGGATATCGCGCCTCAAGAAGCCGGTAGGTCGGAGGATCGGGAACTGCCCGTCGAGCCGCGCGAGGCGCACGGTGGAGAGTAGCCTCTACGACGAATACGTCCGCATCGAAGACACCCATTGGTGGTTCCGGGGGCGGCGCAAGATCATCGCAACATTGTTGCGCCCCTACCTGCAGCCACCGGCACGCATCATCGACGTCGGCTCGGGAGGCGGCGCCGTGGCCCAGGCCCTTCTCGAGTTCGGGCACGTGACCGCCTGCGACATCGACGTGCGCTGCGCCGCGAGCGTCGCGCGGCGCCCCGGCATGAGTTTCGCTTACGGAACGGCCGAGGCGATCCCGTTTGCCGATGGCAGTTTCGACCTTGTCACCGCGTTCGACGTCCTCGAGCATCTCGACGATGACGTCAGGGCGCTCCGCGAAATGGCCCGCGTCGTACGTCCCGCAGGTTTGATCGCGCTAACGGTGCCAGCTTACGGGTGGATGTGGGGCCGCCAGGACGAGATCAGCCATCACCGGCGACGCTATTCCGGCCGCGCCCTCCGGAAGGCGATCACCGCCGCTGGTCTAATTCCGCGGCGGCTGACGGGCTTCAATACCATCCTCTTCCCGGGCATTGCGGCGGTTCGCATTACCCGCCGGCTTGCAGGGCGACTTGCGGGCGGGGGGCAAACGCCCGATCCCGCCGGCCTGAGCTCCGACTTCTCCATGACGAAACCTGGACCGTTAAACGACCTGCTGGCGGCCACCTTCAGTGCCGAGGCTGCCGTTTTGGGGGTGGTCGACCTCCCGATCGGCGTCTCCCTCCTTGCGATAGCCGAGCGCCCGGCCCTTTAAGTGTCTTCGAAACCCCGCCCCAGCCGAGTCCAGGTGGCCGCGCTGGCCATCGTCCTGGTCCTTTTCGGCTTTGACGTCATCCAGTACTTCCTCTTCGTCATCAAAACGCCCTGGCAGCTCGACTTCTCCGACTTCTACTTTGCGGCGCAAACCGGCCTTGCCCACGGCTGGGCCCAGATGTACGACAGCGCGGTTTCGATGCCCGCGCTCTACGCCGCTACCGGCAACTGGTTTCCCTATCAACACTCTCCAGTGCTCGCCTGGATGCTCGTCCCGCTGAGCCTGCTGCCCTATGCGCTCGCGCTGACGGTCTGGGATGGTTTCCTGTTTGGCTGCTACCTTTTCTGCTGGCGCCTGCTGGCCGCCGGCTCGAGAAGCAGGCGTCTCCTTCTTCTGGTCGCGGGTCTGGGCCTTTACCCGGTGGCCCTCGGACTGGCCCTGGGGCAGCCGACCATGCTGGTCCTCGCGGGGGTCTGTCTCTCCTTCTGGCTTCTGCTCCACAACCGACCCCTGCTTGCCGCGGCCGCGCTGGCACTGATCGCGGTGAAGCCGCAGTCGAGCTTCCTGGTCCCGTTTGCGCTTCTCTTCGCCGGGCGCATCCGCCTCTTCGCAGGCTGGGCCATGGTCTCCCTCGCGCTCGCGCTTCTCATGGTGCTCGCCCTTGGGCAGCAGGGCATTCAGGATTGGCTGCACGCTATCGCGATCGCCCAGCACCTCCCCGGGATTCGATTCAACAGCGTGGGCTCGGTGATCGGCCCGGGTCTGCTAGCCACCGCGGTGAGCGTTGCGGCCGCGGGCATCACCATGGTGATCGGCAGGGTCGCAGCTCGCCAAGGCCCCGAGCTGCCCTTCGCGGCCGGCCTTTCCGGCTCGGTCCTCGCCTCACCCTACCTGAGCGTCACCGACCTCGCCGCCCTCCTCATCGCCGCCTGGCTCATTCTTCGAGTCGATCCGCCCCGCTGGCTGAAGACATTGATGGTGGTCGCTTACCTACCGTTCTTCTTTGCCAATGCCCCCTTCATGCACGGACCATTCCTCCTTCTCGAGTGCGCCTGGCTGCTCGCCCTCCTGGTCTTCGCGATTACGCGGCGGGAGGGTGATCTGGAAGGTTGGCTCCGGAGCCCGGATTCGAACCGGGAACCGTCGCGTTAACAGCGCGCTGCTCTACCGTTGAGCTACTCCGGAACGCCAGGCGCGATCCAGTATATCCGCCAACAACCGCCCTAACTCGCGATTCGCTCCGGAACCTGCCGGCCGGCGGCCTCCCCTACCCGCTCCTCTTCCTGGTACTCGGCGTCGGTGTTCACCAGCCACGGATCGTAGTGGGCGCCGGTCGCGATATTCCTCGCCACCAGGATCCCCGTCATCATCGAGTGGTCCTGGTTGTTGTAGTGATGCATGCCGTTGCGGCCGACCAGCCACAGATTCGGCAGGGCCCGCTGCAGCCATTCCCGCACCACCGCCACATTCCCCAAATACGCCCCGTCGTACACGGGATAGGCCTTCGGCTGCCGGTAGACCATGCCCGCCTTGACCTCGTCCGCCCGGCAAATGCCTAACGCGACCAACTCGCGCCGGCCCATGTCGAGCAGCTCGGCATCGGACCAGGTCCACATGCCGTCCTGCTCGAAACAGAAATACTCCATGCCCAATCCGGTCAACCCGGAGTCATCCACCATGGCCCCGCTGAAATTCTTGAAATTGGCGATGCGCCCAACCTTGACGCCCGGGTCGTGCACGTAAATCCACTGGTCCGGAAACACCTCCGCCCGGTCGACCACCACGTTGACCGTTATGAAGTCGCGATAACCGAGCGCGTCGGCCGCGGCGCGCACGATCGACGGCGCCGCCGGCTGTAACTTCGCGATCAACTCGCGGATCGGCATGGTGCTGATGAACTGCGATCCCAGCACATCGAGCGTCCCACCCAGGCCATCCCGCACCGCCACCGACAAAACGCGCCCGCCCCCGTGACGAACGGCCACCACTTCCTCCCCCAGCCGCACCGGGTGTCCCGCCGCCGCCAAGCGCGCGGCCACCGACTCCCACATCTGCCCCGCGCCCAGTCGCGGGTAGCGGAAGGAGTCGACCAGCGTCTTCACGATGGCATGCTCGCCGCCGCGCAACGATGCCGGCAGCACGGCGTTGCGAATCACCTCGACCAGGTTCAACCCACGGATCCGCTGCCCCGCCCAGTCGGCGGATAGCTCGCTGGTGGGGATGCCCCATACCTTCTCGGTATAGGTCTTGAAAAAAATCTCGAATAGCCGGCGGCCAAACTGGTTCGACACCCAATCCTCGAACGACTTCGGTTCGACCACCGGATGCAGCCGGGCCTGCGCGTAGCTCGCAAGGCAGCGCGCGGTCTCGAATGGCCCCAGGTTGAGGAAGGCATTCGAGGCGCGGATCGGATAGTCGAAGAACTTGCCCCGGTACATGATCCGCGTCAGCCGGGAGACCGGCCGGAACTCGTTGCCAAGTACCTCGCTCCAGAGCGCCTCGATCTCGGGGTTCTTGGAGAAAAACCGGTGCGGGCCGACATCGAAGCGGCAGCCCATGAACTCGAGGGTGCGGGCGATGCCACCCACCTGTCGCGGGTCCTTCTCCACCACCGTGACCGGCGTTCCGTGCCGCGTCAGCTCGTAGGCGGCCGACAGCCCGGCGGGCCCGGCGCCCAGGACCACCACGTGGTTGGTCGAACCGGGCGAAGTCGCATCTGCCATCGGCAAGGGAGCAACTCCCGCCAACCGGCCCCTCTTGCGCCAAGTTCGGGCGGTCTACCTTACTATTGCGGTCCGTGAGCCCCGCCTCAGAACGCAAAAATCCCTTCCTCGAGCGGCTTCGCCGGGGTCCTCTCCTGGGCGACGGCGCGATGGGCACACAGCTTCACGCCCGCGGGATCGGCTTCGAGCGATCCTTCGACGAGCTCAACCTCACAGAGCCCAAAATCGTCGAGGAAATTCACCGAGCGTACATTTCCGCCGGGTCGGAGCTGATCGAAACCAACACATTCGGCGCCAACCGGATCAAGCTCGCCCGCCACGGGCTCGAGGGCCGCGTGCGCGACATCAACTTCCGGGCCGTCAAGCTGGCGCGGGAGGCCCGCGAGATTTCGGGCGAGCCCGTCTTCCTGGCGGGGTCCGTCGGCCCCATCGGGCAGCAGCTCGAGCCCATCGGCCGCATCACCATTGCCCAGGCAACCGCCGCCTTCGAGGAACAGATCGCCGCGCTCCTCGAGGGCGGTGCCGATCTCCTGGTGCTGGAGACCTTCACCAACCTGCCGGAACTGCTCGCCGCCGTGGCCGCTGCCAAAAAGACGACCGACCTGCCGATCGTCGCCCAGATGACCTTCGCCGAAGACGGCCTTACCCTGAGCGCGGAGGAGCCCAGCCAGGTGGTCCAGGCGCTCGAACGCGCCGGCATCGACGTCATCGGGGTCAACTGCGGGGTAGGTCCCCAGGTCGCCCTTCAGGTTCTCGAGTCAATGCGCCATGAGACCCGCCTTCCGTTATCGGGCCAGCCCAACGCCGGACTTCCGGCACGCGTCGAGGGGCGGTTCTTCTACTTTGCCACCCCCGAATACTTCGGCACCTACGCCCGCCAGGCTGCCGATCTCGGCGTGGCCTACATCGGCGGCTGCTGCGGCACCACCCCGGCGCACATCGCCGCCATGCGCGCCGCCCTCCAGCCGGTGGCCGGCGCGCCCCGAATCCGGCACGCGACACCCTCCACCGCGATTGCCATCGACCTCACCCCGGCCGAGCAGCTGCCCGCGACCCCCTTCGCCCAACGGCTGGCGGACGGGGCCTTCGTGGTGAGCGTCGAGATCGATCCGCCGCGCGGCCTCAACCCGTCGAAGTGCATCGCCGGCGCCCAGCTCATCAAAGATGCCGGCGCCGACGCCATCAACATCGGGGATAGCCCGATGGCCCGCGTCCGCATGAGCGCCCTCTCGCTGGCGATCATGATCCGGCAGCAGGTCGGCATCGACACGCTCATCCACTTCACCTCGCGCGACAAGAACCTGATGGCATTGCAGGCGGAACTGATCGGGGCGCACGCGCTCGGCATCCGCAACGTCATCGCGTTGACCGGTGACCCGCCGCGCATCGGCGACTATCCGTCGGCGACGGGCGTCTGGGATGTCGATTCGATCGGCCTGATCAAGATCTTGCGGCGGCTCAACGAGGGCTACGACTGGCTGGGGACCTCAATCGGCAAGCCGGCCAACTTCACGATTGCATGCGCCGTCAATCCGTCGGCCGAAGACCTCGACAACGAAATCGACCGCTTCCGGCAGAAGATCGAGGCGGGCGCCGACGTCGCCATGTCCCAGCCCCTCTACGATCTCGCGACCCTGGAGCGCTTCTTCGAGAAGACCGGCCCCTTGCCCATCCCCTTCCTGCTCGGCGTGCTGCCGCTGCAGTCGTCGCGCCATGCCGAGTTCATGCATAACGAGGTGCCCGGCATCGTCGTGCCAGACCAACTACGCGACCGCATGCGAGAAGCCGGCGAAAACGGCATCGCGGAGGGGCTGGAGCAATCGCGTGAGCTACTGACCGACACCAAGCACCTCGTGCAGGGCGTCTACCTGATGCCGTCCTTCGGCCGCTATGAAGTCGTTGCCGAGCTGGTGAGCTGGCTTCGCCAGGAGCGCGCCCCAGCCCGGTCCTCCTGATCGCGGCCTAATATCGGATCCTCGGGTCGACCACGGCGTACAGCACGTCGGCGACGAGATTCAAGACGACGGTCAGGGACCCGACGACAAGGAGAATGCCGAGAACCATCGGATAATCTCGGTTGATCGCGGCATTGAATGCCAGGTTCCCCATCCCCGGCCAGCTGAAGATGCCCTCGATGATGACGGTGCCGCTCACCAACGTCGGGATCGCCAAGGCCACCAGCGTGATGATGGGAATGATGGCGTTGCGCAGGGCATGCTTGTAATTCACGACGCGCGCGGGCAGACCCTTGGCCAATCCCGTGCGGACATAGTCCTGGTGCAGGACCTCCAGCATGCTGGCGCGCATGAAGCGGCTGAAGGTCGCGATGAGAGGGACGGCAAGCGCGGTGACCGGCAACACCATATGAACTAAGAGGTCAGCGGGATCGTCCTGGCCAGCGGTATGCATGCCGAATAGCGGAAACCCCCATTCCAGCGGCGAGGCCCGCAGAAAGACAGCGAACAAGAGCAACAAGAAGATGCTCAGGACAAAGCTGGGGATGGATACGCCGATGTAGGTGAGCACCGAGACGAACATGTCCACTCTGGAGTACTGATGCGTCGCCGCGAAGACGCCCAGCGGAATCCCGAGCGTCAGCGAGACCACGAGTGCGGTGCCAAACAGCAACACCGAGTTCGGCAACCGCTGCGCCAGGCGGGCGGTCACCCGCTCGCCGGTCGAGTAGGAATCGCCAAGGTCTCCCCGAACGAGCGACAGAACGAACGGAGGGTACGCCGCATACCATTCGCGATCCAGTCCAAGGCGGCGCAGCCTGGCGTCGAAATGCTGCTGCCGGACGACCGAAGGATCCGCACGAACCCCAGAAGTTTCGTTGGTCGTGATCACGTAGGTCACCACGAAGAACATGAACGACAGGATCAGCAATAAGAGCAGGCCGATCAGCACGCGACGTGCAATGTAGATGGTCACGCCACGAGCCCCCTAGCGTCCTGGCCTCAGCCGGCGATCGCCTCGCGGCGTTCCTCGCGCCGGTGTTCTGCCTCCATGAGCGCCTCGAACACCACCAGCAGAATGAGGTCCACAGCCAGGTCGGCGAGGGCGCCCAGCTGCTGGTAATAGAAGGTGAACAGGTCGGTCAGGGAGATGGAGGCAAGAATCGAGCGCTTGAACCAGCGGAGCGCGTGGATCGGCGACCGGAGAATCAGGTAGACGATCCCGATGAGCGTGCAGCCACCGGAGACGGCGGACGCGAGCAGCAGCGGCAGGTCAACACTTACGTCCGGCCCCGTCGTCGCCGGCGAATAGACGAGCGCCAGGCTCGCTACGATGGCGGCCAGCAGCCTGACAAACAGAACCGTGATGGCGAGGCGTTGCGTCCAGCGACTTCGCAGGCCGCTCTCGACGCGCCGTTGGACCCGCCGCAGCCGCAACCCGAACGCACTCCGTCCCGGCAGGTCCGGCGGCCGTGCGGCGACGACTTGCTCGATATTGCCCAGGAGGTTGGTTCCCGCGACGCCGCTGTGACGCAACCATTGAAGCAGGTGGTACTTCTCCTTCGGGTCGAGGTCGTGGAGCGCCGCGTCCTGCAGCAGCACAAGCGCGTTGGCGAGATAGGTCTGCTCGTCCCAGACCCGGTGGCGCTCGAGCGCTCGCCACCACAGGAACAGCAGCACGAAGACCACGTAGATCAGCGCGATCGCCGGCCGGTAAAAGTAGTTGTTGTCGCTCGTGATGAATTTGCCCAGTTCGTCGATGAAGAGCCCGAATCCAAGGCCGGCAAGGACCGCCGCCGCCCGCCGGATCCGCTGGCCGAGGTAGCTCAGCAGGAGCATCACGGCGGCCACCATCAGCGTGCCGCCCCAGAGCATGTGCGCGATATGCAGCCCGCCGCCACCGAGGCGCGGATAGCCGGTCACGCCGAGGAAGAACCGCACACCGAGGAAGGCCGCTACTGCCGAGACCAGGAAGGTCTCGAGCAACTGGCCGGCATCGAGATTGCGGATGAAGAACGGGCGGAGTGGCTTTGGCTTACTCATCGATCCATTAGTACTAACAGGTACACGCTCAACACGAACGCCTTGCCTTCGAACGGAGCAAAATAGGATTCAAGCGAAGGCAAGCGGACGTACACCGGTCGTTTTTATTCGCGGACTGTGGCTCTTACCCCACTGCTGGGACCGCTAGGCGGCCCTCTTCGATCAGGCCGGCTGGGCGCCGCTCACGCCGGGACGGCCCGATGACCCCGATACGGTCGACGAGGCCAACAAGCATCCTGAGGTGTTCGCCGCGGCGTTGCTCGGCTAAGCGCTCGATGGTTCCTTCGGTGCAGTCCCAACCCGTTGGCTAATCGCCAAGACGTTTCCCTCGGGGTCCTTGAAGTAGCACCAGTAGCCGCCTATCTCACGCTTCCCCACGATTTCCGAGACCGAGTCGACACCACGGGCGATCAGCTCGCGCCGCGAAGCTTCGATGTCATCTACTCCAAAAGCCACCTGGTAGCGCGGCCGATCGTACTGGGGATCATCTGAGCGAGCTTTTAGCTCGAAGAAGTTTGGCCACCCCATGTCGAACGAGACCCAACTTTCCGCCGCACCGAGTTCCTTGAAGCCCAGGACCTCACGGTAGAAGCGGCGCTGCCTTTCCAGATCTTGACTTACTACTCCGACCCAGATTGGCCAGCCCACTCTTAGCTTGTTTCCCATGCTCTCCTCCTAATGGTCGATGTTCATCCTGATCGATCCTGGAGCGGTTCGCCGGCGGCACACAGGGGACATTCGTCGGGGGTCCACAGATTGTTCCCCAACCGCTCGAGCGCTTCCAGCGCGAGGTCGTGATCGCTCGCGAAACTCGTTGACCAGGCGCCGAACGCGATCAGCGTCCCGAGTGCCACCGGCCGGGCGCCGCAGGTGACCAGGTCCTCGTAGGTTCCGCGCACGGCCGATCCAGCATTCGTGACGTCGTTCACGATCGCGACGGACGCACCTCGCAAACCATCACGTAGGGCATCGGGGATCCGGTAGCGCACCTGGTACAGGGCGTCCGATGGCGGCGGCGCAAAGCGCTCGGCAAAGGCAAAGGCGACGTCACACTGCTCTGCCACCATCTGCGCCAGGAAGGCGCCGCCCGTCAGCGGGCCACAGACGACTCCGAAATCATGCCGCCGCAGGCGTTGGGAGAGGGCGACGGCAAAAGGCCGCAGCGCCGTCGGGCGCTGCAGCAGCAGGTCCGGCTCCAGCCAGCGATCGCCGTGATGGCCGGACTCGAAGCGGAAGTGCCCGCTTCGACGGGCCATCAGGTTGATCAGGCTTTTCGCGGGCACGACGCTACCGGAAAAGCCGCTGCTGGAGGAGCGACCGCTCCGCGTGATTATCAGTCAGCTCGAGGGCGCACAACTGCGCAGCTCGCGCCTGTTCCCGACGCCCGAGGTCGCTCAACAACTCGGCGCGCGCGGCATGGAAGAGGTGGTAGGCGTCGAGCAGGGGTGCGATCTCCTCCAACTCACGCAGCGCGGTCGCCGGACCTTCGACCTTCCAGAGCGCAATTGCACGGTTGAGCCGGACGATCGGAGATGGCGCCAGCGCGAGCAGCATGTCGTAAAGCACGACGATCTGCACCCAGCCCGTCGTCTCGTAACTCGGCGCCTCGGCATGGCACGCGGCAATCGCCGCCTCGAGCTGGTACGGACCGGGCCGGCCGAGGCGCGCGGCGCGTTCGATCAGGGCAATCGCGTCGGCAATCAGTGTGGCGTCCCAGCGGGAACGGTCCTGATCGGCGAGAAGGACCAGCTCGCCGGAGGCGGTGAATCGGGACTCGCCTCGCGCCAGATGAAGTTTCATCAAAGCGAGAAGCCCCAGGACCTCGGGCTCATCCGGCAGCAAGCGGGACAGGAGAGCGGCCAACCAGGTTGCATCCTCCGCGAGATCGCGCTGAAAGGCGGCTGGGCCGTGGGTTGATAGATGGCCCTCGTTGAAGAACAGGTAGAGAACGGCGAGCACCTCGCTGAGGCGCTCGTCGAGCTCAGATCCGGATGGGACGCGATACGGAATTACCGCCAACGCGATCTTGCGCTTTGCTCGCACCAGCCTCTGGGCAACCGTCGCTTCGGACACCACGAACGCTCGCGCGATCTCGGCCGTCGTAAAACCGCAAACCGCACGCAAGGTGAGGCCAACCTGCGCCTCGCGGGAGAGAGCGGGATGGCAACAGGTGAGGATCAGCCGCAGCCGGTCGTCCTCCTCGTCTGGTCGAAACTCGGACGCCAGTTCAGCGAGCTTGCGGTCATAGAGTTTGTCGCGCTCAATCCGATTGAGGGCCCGCCGCGAGGCGACCGTGACGAGCCACGCGCCGGGCCGGTCGGGAACACCGTCACGCGACCAGGTTTCCAGGGCCGCAACGAGCGCGTCCTGGGTGCACTCCTCCGCCAGATCAAAATCGCCGAAACGACGGATGAGTGCCGCCGTAACCCGACCCGCTTCCTCACGGAAGACGTCGGCCAGGGTCGACGCAGCCGGGGCAGCGGCGCTTCTCACTGCTGGCTATCGCTGTTGGATGACCGGTCTGATCTCGATCGTGCCGCGACCGGGCCAGCTCTTGGCGATGGCCAGTGCCTCGTCAAGGTCGGCGACCTCGACCTCGGTGTATCCGCCGACAATTTCCTTGCCCTCGAGGAACATGCCATCCTTGACGATCGGTTTGCCGTCGGCCTGGAAACGAACCGTCGTTGCCGTGTCTGGACCCTGTAGCTGATTCCCATGCCCAAGACGCGCCTGGTTTTCCGCGAACCAGCGCCCCACCTGGCCGTACCGCTGCTTGAGCTCGTCCGGGGTCAGCTTGTCAAACGCGGCCTGGTCGGCCGCCGTTCCGCAGAACAGAAATACGTATTTCATCTGTTCACCTCCTCTCTTACGACAAACGGTGACCCCGGAGAATCGACACTACGCTAGCATCCGATCAATGGCGTCGGCCCTTGACATCTCCGCCTATCCGCCGGACGGGATGGAGATCCGGCTGATCGAGCGTTTCGCCAGGCTGCAAGGGCGGCGCATCCTCGAGGTCGGTTGCGGCGATGGCCGGCTCACCTTCCAGTACGCGCGAACGGCCCGGGAGGTGCTGGCCTTCGACCCCGATCGGCCCAGCATCGAGGAGGCACTCGACCAGCAGGCCCTGCTCGACGTTCGTAATGTCGCCTTTCGCCTTGGCTCCATCGAGCACTTGCCCGCTCGCGGCGCTCCGTTCGACGTCGCCCTCTTCAGCTGGTCGCTTTGATGAATCGCGCTCAAGGGCATGGTCCATGCCCTACGGCGAGCGGGGCAGCGCTTGCCAGCCGGCGGCAGCCTGATCAGCATCCGGCCGCACCGGACCTGGCGTCCATTGGTCTCCATTCTCACGCCATCGCGTCGGCTGCCCGTCGCCCGACTCATCAATTCGGCTTTCGATAGTAGGCTCTCGGCCGCCGAGGCCGCGCTGGCCCGCGTCGTTGCGGAGGGCCGCTTCACGCTCGTCGGCATCCGCAATCACCGCTACCGCGCCCGCCTGGACAACCTGTCACAGCTGCGCACCTATCTCGAGCTGATCGCCCCGCCCCGGCCGCGCTTTCCCCCGGGTCGTCGCGCGACGCTCCATCAACTGTGGGGATCACGACCTCGCGGGTCAAAGATCGAAATCGCGGAGTCGCTCGTGGTCACCGCGCTTCGGCGCCGCTGAGGTCAACCTCCCAACATCGGTCCGCCAAGCAGGTGGAGGGCCTCTGGCCGGATCGTGACCGCCAGGCCCAAAATCAGGCACGCGGCGCCCACGACACGGGCGAGGATGACGCCGTAACGCCACGTCTTCTCCAAAAAGAACACCATGGAAAATACGGCCATCCAAAGCAGGTTCATCAGCCCGAGAACAGCCAGCACCGCCATCAGCGCCCACGAGCTCCCCAGGCAGTAGACACCGTATGAAATTCCGGCGCGGGCCGCGGCCGAGCTGCCGCTACCGAGGTCGTGCGTGCCGACGAAGCCCAGCGGCGACCGGCAGGCCCGCAAACACGCGGTCTTCAACGGCGTGAGTTGGTATGCACCGGCGAGGACTACGACTGCTCCGCCGAGACGGGTTAGCCAGCCGGTGACCGGGCTGGCGATCGATGATCCAAGGAGCTGAATGACGCCAAGCGGCACCAGCCCGGCCACCGTCCAGACCGCCAGATATCCGACCACAAACGATACCGTCGGCAACGTTCCTTCACCGCGAGATCGAACGACCCCGGCATGAGTCAGAACCATCGGTGCAGCCGCCGGGAACATCATGGCTACCATCATCACGACCCATGTCACGAGAAAGAGTCCTGCGCCCA
>JALYYE010000213.1 GCA_030946735.1 Candidatus Dormiibacterota bacterium | reverse complement strand
TGGCGATCGCCGGCCGCCCGTGATGACGAGCACGGCTGATGAGCTCGCTTCGCCGCATCCATTCGACGTTGGTGGCGTCGACCACCGCCAGGCTGCCAGCTGCCAGGCGGGCGTCGAGCCACTGGTCAAGCCGGTCGAAGGCGCCATCGGTCGCGTGCTGGTCGGCTTCGTCGCCGGCGAGGAGTCCCCGCAGGGCGTCCGACGACACCACCGCCTCGGCGTCGAAGTGCCGTGCGGCGAAGGTCGATTTGCCCGAACCGGGAGCGCCGATGAGCAGGACCAGGGCGGCCGTCGGAACCTGAATCACGAGACCACGGCCCCCGTGCAGTGGGAGATCGGCCGTTCCGGTACGCATCAGCTTGAGTGTAGCGACGTAAGAATTCATGGTTTTCCGTGATGACATTGACTCGTCCCGCGATTAGCGTATCGTCGTCAAGGGGAGGCGGGGCCTGCAAAAAGGGGGCGCCTCGAGGGAGGGTGTGGGATGGGACGTCCGCTAAAGCGTTTGGTATTCGCGTTGCTCGCTCTGGTTGTCCTGGCCAACGCCGCCTTATTCGCCGCGATCAAGATCACCCAGGACCCGGCGCCACGCCCACTCGACGGACAGCGGATCTTCGCCGCCTCGCGTCCGGCGGTGACGCTGATCCAGGCCGATTACAAGGTGAGCGTTTCGCTTCCTGAGCCCACCCTGCCGAAGGCGAGCGAGGATCGGCTGGATCAACAGCTCCTCGCGATGGTGCGCTCCGGTAAGCTGCCGCTGCAGGCGGCGGCCATCGACCAGGCGGCCGTCAACCTTCTCCTTGATAATCCCGATGGCTACTTCGTTCCCGGAGCAACGCGGGTCAATGACG
The DNA here is from genome assembly GCA_030946735.1 of Candidatus Dormiibacterota bacterium. GTDB lineage: Bacteria > Chloroflexota > Dormibacteria > CF-121 > CF-121 > CF-13. The sequence goes on along the minus strand of JALYYE010000213.1, from coordinate 1,421 downwards.
ACTTGAGCCTGGTGAGTAGCGGCTCGGGGTTCTTCGCCACCGAAGATGGCTACCTGATTACGGCCTCCCACGTGGTCGCCGCGAGTAAGGAGGACATCCGGGCGCTGATCACCGAGATCGAGAAGAAGCCGGTCCGTCTGGCCGAGGGCCGAACCGAGCTACAGCGGATCGTGCGGGAAAAATCCGGGATCACCTTGAACGACAGCCAGCTCGACAAGATGATCGCCTGGCAAGGTCGCTGGGTTGACAAGTACGCCTCCGTCGACAAGGTCGATGCCCAGTACTACCTGGCCTCGGGCACGGTGGAGGCGGGGCAACATCTCGTCACCACCGGCACACGGCTCTCGCTGGTGACGGCTGAACCGGCATACCCGGGACGGGACGTGGCCGTGATGAAGGCCGACGTCTCATCGGTGCCGGCGCTGACTCTGTCAACGGCGAAACTAGCGACGGGCTCGCCGACCTATGTCGTCGGGTATCCGCGCCGGGGATACCTGGAGGAAGCGGCTCAGCTCGATGCAACGGTCGCCCCCACCCTGAGTGTCGGTACCTTCCAGGGGCAGCGCTCAATGGACGGCGGTTGGACAGCGCTCGCAACCAGCGCCCAGGTAACGCATGGAAACAGCGGGGGACCCGTGCTGGATAGCCAGGGCCGGGTGCTGGGTCTTGTCTCCTTCGCCAGCACCAATGCGCAGGGCGCCGTGGAGGGTGAAGGGTTCTTCGTGCCGGCCGGCCTGGTGCGTGAAACCCTCAACAAGGCGACCGCGAAACCGGTCACGGGCAACCTGACGGGCCTCTACTACCAGGCGTTGTCCCAGGGTGACTTCCGTCATTACCGGCACGAGCTGGCAATCCTGTCGCAAGTTCAGACGCGCTCGGCCTGGCATGCCTACGTCAAAGATGAAATCAGCACCACGCAAAGCGCTGTGCTCGCCGGAAAAGACCAGACGCCACCGGAGCTCAGCGGCCTGGTGCCGCCCGGTCTGGGCGCGTTAGGCGTTGCTGTGCTGCTGGCAATCGTGACATTGCTCGGGCTGCGCTTGGCACGTGCGAGGCGGCTCAAGGCCGCCGCGGCTGGGGCGGCTGCGGCCGCTGCTGCCGCTGACACCGGTGAGCTGACTGCGAGTCCCGACGGGCAACTAAGGAAACGATTCGGATCGCCTGAGGGCGATCAGGCAACAAAAAAGAGCGGCCGGTGGGGGGACCGGCCGCTCCAAAACCAACTCGAGTGCGACTTAGCCGGCGTTTCCTCGCGCTTGCGCCTTGTTGGGGGCCGCCGTGCCGTTGACGTGGAGCAGGTTCTCGACACCCGCTACACCGGGCACTTTCAGGACGGCCTTCTCGACGCTTGCGATCTGAAATGCGTTATCGACCTGGCCGCGGATCGTCACCACGCCCGACTCGACGTCGAGGTTGATCTG
>JALYYE010000149.1 GCA_030946735.1 Candidatus Dormiibacterota bacterium | reverse complement strand
GTGATCGGGACCTCGTCGATGCGGACGCCGAGCGCGTTGTAGATGGCATTTGCGACGGCCGGGATGACCGGCAGCAGCGGCCCCTGCCCCGCCTCTTTGGCACCGAACGGCCCCTCGCGGTCGATGGTCTCGACCAGGTAGGTGTGCATTACCGGCGCCTCGAGCGCGGTCGGGCTCTTGTACTCGAGCAGCGAAGGGAACTTGTGCAGGCCAAGCCGGAAGGTTTGCTCCTCCATCAGCGCCTCGCCCAACGCCATGTAGACACTGCCCTCGATTTGGCCCTCCACCAGGACCGGGTTGATGGCGCGCCCGATGTCGTGCGCGATCCACACCTCGGGGACACGCACCTCGCCGGTGCGAACATCGCAGTCGACCTCGACGACAGCCGCGGAGTAGGAGTAGGCGGGGCTGGGGCCGACGCCCGATCCCTTGTAGGGCCCGGCTAATTTCGGCGGCGTGTAGCTGCCGGTGGCCGTGACGACACCGCCCTGCGCTTCCGCGAGCTGGACCGCCTGGGCGAAGGTCATTCCCTCGTCGGGCCGGTTGCGCCGAAAGATACGGCGGTCACGCGCGAACAGCTCATCCGCCTCGCATTGCAGCGTCCTCGCCACGACATCGAACAGCTGGCCTTGCACTTTCTCGGCCGCAGCCTTCGCCGCGTTGCCGGCCATGAAAGTGACCCGTGACGAGTAGCTTCCCAGGTCGATCGGCGTCAGGTCAGTATCGGCGGTCGTGAGCTGGATGTCTTCGAGCCGCACGCCGAGAACCTCAGCCACGATGGCGGCGAGGATATGGTCGGATCCCTGGCCGATGTCGATGGCGCCGCAGAGCAAGGCGACGCCGCCGTTGCGGTCGAGCTTGAGATGGACCTCGGAGTGCGGCATGTCGTTCCAATAGATGGCGGTCCCGGCACCACTGAGGTAGGAGCTGACGGCAAAGCCAAGACCACGGCCGTGTTGCATGGACCTGCGGCGCTCGAGAAATCCCGAGCCTTCGACAACCTTGTTAATGCATGCTTCCAACCCGCAACTCGTGATCCGCAGCCAGTTGATCGTGCGCGAGTCCGGCGACGGCAAGTTGCGGAGGCGCAGCTCGACCGGGTCGAGCCCGAGCTCTTCCGCGACTTTGTCGAAGTGCGTTTCCAGCGCGAAGCGAGGCTGCGGCGTGCCATGGCCTCGTTTGGGGCCGCAGGGCGGCTTGTTGGTGAACAACCGGACGGCCTCGAATCGATATCGCGGGATGGCGTAGGTGGTCGCCTGGAGAGCACCCGTGTAGTAGGTGCTGGCGACCCCATAACTGCCGTAGCCACCGCCGTCGAGGAAGCTGCGGAATTGCATCGCGGTGATGTGGCCGTCTTTCGTGAGGCCGGTCTTGATCTTCATCAGGACGGGGTGACGCCCGCGGTGCGCGTAGAACACTTCCTCTCGCGTCAGCGTGATCTTCACCGGCCGTCCGGTGGCAATCGCCAGCTTGGCGGCCACCAGCTCATGCGAGAAGATGTCGCTCTTGCCGCCGAAGCCGCCGCCGTTGGGGGTCGCGATCACGCGAATCCGGCTCATGGGCAGCTCCAGCACCTTTCCCAGGGCGCGATGCACGTAATGCGGGGTCTGGGATGACGTCCAGAGCGTCAACTTGCCCTCGGCGCCATACTGCGCCAGCGCGGCGTGCTGTTCCATTGGGAGATGCGTGTTGCCTTCGAAGAACACGACATCCTCCCGGACGTGCGCCGCGTTTCGCATCGCGTCGTCGGTGTCGCCAAACTCCAGCGCCACCGCCTTGTGCACATTCGACCTGCCGTGGATTGGCTCGCCATGACCGGCGATAGCCTGCTCGATCGACATGACCGGCGGCAACTCCTGGAACTGCACCTCGATCAGCTCCAGCGCCTCATCCGCAATCCACTCGTCGGTGGCCGCGACAGCCGCGATTGGATCGCCGACATAGCGGACCTTCTCGCGGGCGAGCGCCTCTTCGTCCTGGCTGACCGGCAGGATCCCGAATTTGACCGGTAGGTCGTCGCCGGTGAGCACCGCCAGCACGCCCGGGAGCGCCCGAGCCCGAGCCGTGTCGACGTGCAGAATTCTGGCGTGCGGCTGCGGGCTGCGCAAGATGCGACCGAAGAGCATCCGCGGCAGCGCGAGGTCATCGGCAAACCTGGTTTGACCGCTGACCTTGGCGAAGGCGTCGGGCTTGATCAGCGATTTGCCAATGACCGAGAACGACTCGTCAGCCATGGCGCTCGCCTCTCGACGCCGCCAGCTCGACGGCCTCGAAGATCTTGAGGTACCCGGTGCAGCGGCACAGCACGCCGGAGAGCGCCTCCTTGATCGCATCGCGTGTTGGATGCGGGTCACGGTCGAGCAAGGCCCGGGCTGTGAGCAGCATCGCCGGGGTGCAATACCCACACTGCGCGGCGCCCAGCTCGGCGAACGCGACCTGGAGAGGATGCGGCGCACTCCCGTCCGCCATCCCTTCGATGGTCGTGATCTCCCGGCCCTCGAGGTCGAGCGGCATGGCCAGGCATGACAGGTACGGCCGGCCGTCGACGAGGACGCCGCAGGTGGAGCACTCGCCCAGCTCGCAGCCGTGCTTGGTGCCAGTCAAACCCAGGTCTTCGCGGAGCACTTCGAGCAAGGTTTTGTAGGGCGGCACCATGACCGCCGTGTCCTCGCCATTGACGCGCAAGCGCACAGCAACCCGATCCGCGATCGACACGCCCCTAACTGTACGAACTCAGATGAGCAGGCGCGGAAGCTGGATGTCGACACGGCGCGGCCGGGCCGGCTCCGGCGGTTCGACCATGGCAGTGCGGACGCACTCTTGCGGCGACACCTCCGGCCGCAGCTCACTGAAGATCGGGAAGCGAAGCTGCCCGTTGCCGTCCCACTCACTGAACTTGACGGCGACGACCATGCGAGGTTCGATCCAGCAGATCCGGTCGTCCGACCAGCGGGGGTCCTCGGGCGGAGACGCGTTGCTAAGGGCGTCGAGCGCCTTTCGCATTCGCCTCGACGCGGCGGCATCGAAGCCACCGACGACTCGGCCGGCCGGCTGGAAGTGCCGGCCATCGTAGGTGGCAACGACGAGGGCTTCGAGCAGGTGGTCACCGGCCTGCGGAATGAAGCCGACGACGGCAAAGTCCTGGCGGCGTACGGCCTCGATCAGCAGCCAGTCGGGGTGGCGCTGGCCTGCCCGGTACGGACTATCGAATCGCTTCGCGACGACGCCGCCAAGCCCGTTCTGTTTGGCCGCCTCGAAGAAGGCGAGGCCGTCCTCGGCAACCGGCTCAACCACGTAGATGCGTCCGGTTGATTGGATCGACTGGTAGACCTTGGGGCGGCGGCGGACCAGGGGCTCCTTCATAAGCGACTTGCCGCGCATGTAGAGCAGGTCGTAGACGACGTAGGTCGCGGGGTGGGCGGCGGCCGCGCGAGCGATCGCGTCGGGACGCATCGCCTGCTGGCGCGCCTCGAGCGCCACACGATCGGGATGGCCGTCGGCATCGGAGACGATCAGTTCGCCGTCGACGATCGTCTCCGGTGGTGCCAACGTGGCGAGCGCCTGCACCTCCGGATAGCGACTGGTCAGGTCGCCAAGGTCGCGGCCCCAGAGTCGAACCTGGCCTCGGTCGATGGACGCCAGCGCCCGAACCCCGTCCCAGGAGACTTCGAAGGCATACTCCTGGGAATCGAATGGGCCGGCGGCAGGCATCGGGAGCATCGGACGCAGCCGGTCCGGCAAGACGCGCTGGAAAGGCAGGTCGAGCTCAACCGTTTGGGACCGCGCCGGCACTCTAGCGGACTGTACTACGCCGGGTCAGGCCGTGCGACGTCGGGCGGCGGGACGGGCCGACGACGTCTTCGCGGCCACCTTGACCTTGGCCGCGCGACTCGAGGCCGGCTTCTCGGCCGGCTTCTTCTTGCCCTGCTTGGTCACCTCCACCGACGCTTTCAGCGCGGCCATCAGATCCATGACGCGGGGCTCCTGCACCGCGGCCGGGGCGGTTACCTTGACGCCCTTCATCTTTTGATCGACGATCTGCTGGAAGGCCGCCTTGTAGTCATCCGTGTAGCGCTCCGGCTGGAATGTATCCGTCAGGTTATCGATCAGGGAGGTCGCCATCTTGACCTCTTTGTCACTGATCTTGACGTTCTGCGGGAGGTTCAGTTCCTCGGTTGACCGAATCTCGTCGGGCCAGTTGAGGGTGTTGCAAAGGAGCGTATTGCCCTCGACCTGGATCAGGGATAGATGCTCGCGGTCGCGAAGAGCGATCTTCGCCACCGCCACCTTGTTGGTGTCTTCGAGGGCCCGCTTGAGCAAGTAGAAGGGCTTGACCCCGACGTCCTCCGGCTCGAGGTAGTAGGCGGACTTAATGTAAAGGCCGAGCGGCACCTCGTTACGCTCGACGAACTCGACGATATCGATCGTCCTGGTGGTCTTCAGCGGAAGCTTGTCGAGGTCGTCTTCGTCGATGAGGACGAACTGGTTCTTTCCCACCTCGTAACCCTTGAGGACCTCATTGAAGGCCACCACGTGGTCGTCCGTCGGACAATGCCGTTGCTGTTTGATGGGCAGCTGACAATGGGGGCACAGCTGTCGGAAGGACACCGCGCTGTGCGCCTCGGTGGCGAGGTACATGCGGACCGGGATCGCCACCATCCCGAAGCTGATCGCGCCCCGCCACATCGACCGGGCCATGCCTGTAGTCTCCTTTTCGCTGAGTTGCCCGGATTATACGGCGGGACGTCGAAAAGATGTTCGGACTGCCGCCTGCAGGCCCTGGGCGTAGAGGGGACCGAGCGCCTCGTGCTTGAAGTAGGCGTAGACGTCCCGCCCACCCGTAAGATACGCGCCAATCCGACGGGCCCAGGCCGCCCGCCGCTGCGGTGAGTAGCTTTCCCGCCGCAACCGTAGATAGATGAAGGCGCCCCGTCCATGTGGCCCCGGCTCTTCTTCCCCATCGCCGTGGACGAGCGACGCACCCAGTCGTTCCAGCAGATCGGCGACCCCTGGCGTGTGCCAGGAGCGGTGGCGGAACTGGAAAGCGACGCGCCAGTGAGGGGGAAGCAGAGCGAAGATCCGCTCGATCCGACCCTCATCGAAAGGCGCCGTCGGCGGCAGCTGGAACAGGACCGGGCCCAAGCGCTCGCCGAAGCTGCCCGCCTCCTCGACCAGCGCGCGGACGGCCTCCTCCAGGTTGGGCATCCGACGGTTATGAGTGATGCGCCGGTGGGCCTTGACCGCGAAGCGAAAGGCCGGCGGGACGCTCGAGACCCAGCCGGTGATGACGTCTTCCGGCTGCGTCCGGTAGAAGGTGGTGTTGACTTCGACCGTCCCAAGCTGCTGGGCGTAGTAGGTCAGCATGTCCGCCGATTTGATGCGGCGTGGGTAGAAGCGTCCTCGCCAACCCGAGTAGGAAAATCCCGACGTGCCGGCGAAGAACTGGGGCACGACCCACTATCAGATGTTGGGGACGCCTTTGATCAGGCCCATGAACTCGGCGCGCGTCTTCGAATCGGTCTGGAAGATGCCGAGCACACAACTGGTGAAGACCCGGCTGTTCTGCTTCTCGACGCCGCGCATCTTCATGCACAGGTGATCGGCCTCGATGACGACGCCGACGCCGACCGGTTCCAAGTATTTCTGGAGGCACTCGGCGATCTGACGCGTCATGCGCTCCTGGACCTGGAGCCGCCGGCTGTAGAGCTCAACCAGGCGGGGCATCTTGCTCAGACCGACGAGGCGGCCTTTGGGGATGTACCCGATATGAACCCGCCCGTAGAACGGCAGCAGGTGATGCTCGCAGAGCGAGTACATCTCGATGTCCTTGACGACGATCATATCCTTGTAGGTCTCGGTGAAGGTGGCGCCGCCGAAGACGTCCTCGAGCGTCATGCGATAGCCGCGGGTCAGGAACTCGAGGCTCTCCTTCACCCGTTCGGGCGTGTCGCGAAGCCCTTCGCGGGATGGGTCTTCGCCGAGCAGGATTAGCTGATGGCGGATCAGCGCCTCCATCGAAATCGCGTCATTCTCGCGGTCTGCGGCCTGCGCCATGGCTCCATTATGGGGAGCCGGGCCTTTACGCCCTAGCTGATGACGTTCATGGGGTCCGCCGGAAACTCGCGCAGGTAGGCCTGCATCGCCACCCACAGAGCCTTGACAGAAATTGTCTGGAAGTCGGGACCGCGGTACCCGGCCAGCGGCGACGGCGTCTCGGCATAGGTCACGGTGTCGAGCGCCGGATCGTCGTGACTGAAGTCGAAGGCGAAAATCGTGATCATGTGGGTGGCGTTCCAGTGATTCCACCCTGGCATCGTCTTGGTCATGGTCTGCACCATCACCGGCACCCCATGGCCGAAGGTGACCATGGCCTGCTGATCGACGAGGTCGCGCACGATCCGGGCCTTGACCTCATCGAGGGTGGTGACGTGCTCGGGCTTGTAGCGCGGTTGCCCGAGGGCGGGGACCACCACCGGGTTGAGGAAGCCGTTGATGGCGGTGGCGGCGTTGCCGCCGAATTCGCCGCTGTTCGGATTCAGCTTCGA
>JALYYE010000143.1 GCA_030946735.1 Candidatus Dormiibacterota bacterium | reverse complement strand
GTCAACGGCTGATGGGTGGCCAGCCGGTAGACGTAGGCGAACCCGTCGATGAAGATCGCAATCACGGCAACGACGGTAATCACTGCCAGGAGTCGACGATCGACGCGCATGCGAGGGAAAGTATAGGGAAGCCCCGATGAGAAACTCTTAAAGTCTCAGGGCAGCGGCGCGAGCGCCCACTGTTCACGCAGAGACGTGATCGCCGCGGCCAGCCGACCGCCACCGATCGCCTGCCGGATCTCGCCGACCAGGCGCACGAGCACCCGCAAGTTGTGGATCGAGGCCAGCCGGTGGCCGAGGATCTCGCCGGCCATGAAGAGGTGGCGAAGGTAGGCGCGCGAAAAGCGCTGGCACGTGTAGCAATCGCAGCCCTCATCCGCCGGACCAAGGTCCTCGATGAATTGCCGATTGCGCAAGTTGATGCGGCCCCCACGCGTCAGGATCGATCCGTTGCGGGCGATCCGGGTGGGCAGCACGCAGTCGAACATGTCGACGCCGCGGGCAATCGCTTCCACCAGATCCGCGGGCGTGCCCACGCCCATCAGGTAGCGCGGTCGATCGCCCGGGAGGATGGCGGTCTGCAGCGAGAGCAACCGATAGGTCACGGTCTTGGGTTCCCCAAGGCTGAGCCCGCCAACCCCGAAGCCGGCAAACCCCAGCGACCCGAGGACCTGAGCGCTCTCCCGGCGAAGATCGTCATCGAAACCACCCTGGACGATTCCGAAACGCAGTTGGCCCGGAGCCGGTTCGGCCTGAAGGCAGCGCGCCGCCCATCGATGAGTCCGCTCCATGGCCGCACGGGCGGTTTGGCCAGTTGCCGGCCAGGAGACCGGCTGGTCGAACGCCATGGCAATGTCCGAGCCGAGCTGGCGCTGGATCTCCATCACCGACTCCGGTGTGAACCGTTGCTCGCTGCCGTCGAGGTGCGAGCGGAAGGTGGCGCCATCATCGCTGACTGTCGCGAGGTGATCGAGGCTGAAGACCTGAAAGCCACCGCTGTCGGTCAGGATCGCACCGTCCCACCCCATGAAGCGATGAAGGCCGCCAAGCCGGGCGATTCGCTCGGCGCCGGGCCGCAGCGCGAGATGATACGTGTTTCCTAGAAGCACCTGGGCGCCCAGCCCCCGCACCTCGTCCGGAGTCAAGGCTTTCACCGTCGCCTGCGTCCCCACGGGCATGAACGCCGGCGTATCGATCACGCCATGCGCGGTGTGCAGGCGCCCGCGCCGCGCACCCCCCTCCTCCGCCAACAACTCGAACACTATCCCCTCCCCCGCTTGCGGCGGAGGGCAGGGTGGGGGCCGTCAATCAGCATGCAGTCACCGAAGCTGTAGAAGCGGTAGCCCCGTGCGATCGCCTCCGCATATGCCGCCAGCACCCGGTCTCGTCCCGCAAAGGCGCTGACCAGCATCAACAGCGTGCTCTTCGGCAGATGAAAGTTGGTGAGCATCGCATCGACCACGCGGAAGCGATAGCCGGGAAGAATGAAGAGCCCAGTCCATCCCTCCCCTGCCCCGACGCCTTCGTCTGTGGCGGCACTCTCCAACACCCGGACGCAGGTGGTGCCAACCGCTACGACCCGCTTTTCGTTGCGGACCGCCTCGTTGATCGCCGCCGCAGATGCGTCCTCGATGCGGTACCACTCGCGATGGATTCGGTGCTCAGCCGGGTCATCGGCCCTCACCGGCCGGAAGGTATCGAGGCCCACGTGGAGCGTCACGAAGACGAGGGCGACACCACGATCGCGAACCGCCGACAGCAGCTCAGGCGTGAAGTGCAGGCCGGCCGTGGGCGCCGCCGCGGATCCTTCGGTGCGTGCATAGACCGTCTGGTACCGCTCGCGGTCCTCAAGCCGCGCCTTGATGTAGGGCGGCGTGGGCATCTGGCCGATGCGGCGGACTTCCGTAAGCGGATCGGCGACGCCATCAAGGCACACGGTTGCGGTTTCCGCGTTTCGCGCCTCGATCGAGACGGCAAGCTCCGAATTCTCGAAAAGGACCTGCGATCCAGGCTCGAGCCGGCGGCCGGGCCGGATCAGTGCCTCCCAGCGGTGCTGACCCGGGTGCAGCGGGCGCAGCAACAGGACCTCCGCCGCTCCCCCATCGCGGCGCCGTCCGATCAGCCGCGCCGGTAGCACCCGGCTGTCGTTGAGCACCAGGACGTCGCCGGCCTCCAGGTACAGCGGCAGCTCCCGCACGGTGCGTTCAACCAGGGAACCCGATCGATCCAGGACCAGCATGCGCGCCGCATCCCGCTCGGCCAACGGATGCTGGGCGATCAGCTCCGGTGGCAGCTCATAGTCGAAATCTGCGGTTCTCAGAACAGTCGAGGCTGCTCGCCGCTGCTGGCTTTTACCAGGCCGAGATGCTCGTAGGCGAGCTTGGTGGCAACTCGGCCACGGGGCGTCCGGGCGAGGAAGCCGAGCTGCATGAGGAAGGGCTCATAGACGTCCTCGACGGTCTCGGGGTCCTCCGATACCGACACCGCGATGGTGTCCAGTCCGACCGGACCGCCTTCGTACTTCTCGACGATGGTCCGCAGGATCCGCCGGTCAATGTTGTCCAGACCCAGCTCGTCGACCTCGAGCATCGCCAGGGCGTCCAGGGCGATCCGCTCGTCGATCCGCCCCTGCGCCCGCACTTGGGCAAAGTCGCGAACCCGTCGGAGCAGCCGGTTCGCGACCCGCGGTGTGCCCCGAGCGCGGTTGGCGATGATGCCCGCGCCAGCATCGTCGATCGTGACCTTGAGCAGCCGCGCCGAGCGGATCACGATGGCGAAGAGTTCCTCGGCATCGTAGAAATAAAGGGCATAGGTGGCGCCGAAGCGGTCCCGAAGGGGTGCCGAGAGCATCCCCTGCCTGGTGGTCGCCCCGATCACGGTGAAGCGCGGCAATTGAAGGCGGATCGATTGGGCGCCGGCGCCCTTGCCGCTGACGAAGTCAAACTTGAAGTCCTCCATCGCCGGGTACAGCGACTCCTCGACCGGCCGCGCCAGCCGATGGATCTCATCGATGAAGAAGATGTCGCGGTCCTCCAGGTTGGTCAGCATGGAGGCGAGGGCCCCCTGGTGCTCGATTGCCGGACCCGACGTGGTCCGGATGTTGACGCCCATCTCGTTCGCCATGATGTTCGCCAGCGTCGTTTTGCCCAGACCGGGCGGTCCGGCGATCATGATGTGTTCGATTGGCTCGTCCCGGCCTTTGGCGGCCGCGATCAGGATTTCCAGGTTCGCCTTGACGGCTTCCTGGCCGATGAATTCCTTCAGGTGACGAGGGCGCAGACTGCGATCGAACTCCTGGTCCTCGGTGCGCTCCTCGCCGGCGATGACGCGATCCGTCATCCGCGATCCAGGCCCTTGAGGGCAACCGTCACCAGTTGCTCGACCGAGTGGCTGCCACCGTTCCCGACGGTCGCCTGCCGGACGGCCTCCTTTGCCTCTGCGGGCGTGTAGCCGAGGCCGGTCAATACCTCGAGGGCCTTGGCGACGGCATCGCCGCCGGAACCCGCTGCCACCGGCTGCTGCTCGCCATATAGCTCGTCTTTCAGTTTCCCCTTGAGCTCGAGGACCACCCGCGCCGCGGTCTTCGGGCCGATGCCGGGTACGGTGGCCAGCAACGCGGCATCTTCCTGCAGCACGGCCCGCTTCAAGACGCGCAGCTCGGCGCGGCTGAGGATGGCGAGCGCCGCCTTGGGGCCGATCCCCTTGACGGAGAGGAGGAGTTTGAAGAAAGTGAGCTCCTCCTGGCGGATGAAACCGAAGAGTCCAAGGGCATCTTCGCGCACATAGGTAAAGGTATGGAGACGAACGCGCTCGCCGGCCCCCGGCAGCTCTGTGAGGGTGCGGGTGCCCACCGTGACCAGGTAGCCGACACCGTGGACGTCGACGATCACCGAGTCGGAGCCTCGTTGGGCCAGGATGCCCTCGAGGGTGGCAATCAACCGCGTACCGCTGCCGGTGCCCGGCTGATGAGCACTCGGAGCCGGCCGCTGTGGTGATGGCAGATGGCGACGGCCAGCGCGTCGATGGCGTCGTCGGAGCGAGGGAGCTCGCGCGTGGCAAGCAGCGACTGGACCATCTTCAGCATCTGCCCTTTGGTGGCGCCGCCGTAGCCGGTGACCGACAGCTTGACCTGGTTGGGGGTGTACTCGTGGACATCGGCGCCGGCCTCCACCGCGGACAGTAGTGCGACGCCGCGCGCCTGCCCGACGGCCATCGCCGTACGCACGTTTTTGCTGAAGAAGAGTTCCTCGAAGGCGGCGGCCTGCGGGCGTAACTCTGTCATCAGCGCCCGCAGCTGTTCAGCGAGAAGCCCCAGCCGCTTCGGTTCCGAAATGTTGGCAGGGGTCTTGAGCGTGCCGCAGGTGATGAGAGAAAGGCGGCCGTTCTGCCGGCGGACCGCGCCATAGCCGGTGTCTGCCAGGCCGGGGTCGATACCCAGGACCAGGAGCCCGTCGCTCGGCGTCAGCACCTAGACACGTTCGCTGATGCGTTCCAGGACGTCCGCCGGAACATCCATGTTGGAGTAGACGGACTGCACATCATCGTGCTCTTCGAGGGCGTCCAGTAACTTGAGGATTGAAGGAGCCGTTGTCTCATTCAAAGAAATGAGTTGCGAGGCATTCATCGTGACTTCGGCTGACTCGACCGTGTAGCCCTTCTTCTTCAAGCCCTGCTGCACCGATTCGAGTTTTGCTGGGTCGGTGACGACGTCGACCGTCTTGCCGTCGACGCGGGCGTCGCTGGCGCCCATGTCGATCGCCTCCAGTCCGACCTCGTCCGGGTCGTGGCCGTTGGCGTCGATGACGATCTGGCCCTGCCGGGTGAACATCCAGCCGACGCTCCCGGTGGTCCCCAGGTTGCCGCCCGCACGGCTGAACAGATTTCGGATGTCACCGCTGGTGCGGTTGCGGTTGTCGGTCAGCGTGTCGACCATGATCGCCACTCCATGCGGCCCATAGCCCTCGAAGCGAAGCTCCTCGAGCACGGCGCCGCCCAGCTCGCCCGTGCCACGCTTGACCGCGCGCACGACGTTGTCGTGCGGCATGTTGACGTCGCGGGCCTTCTCCATCGCCAGGCGGAGGCGATAGTTGCCGTCCGGATTCCCCCCACCCTCGCGGGCGGCAATGGTGATCTCTCGGGCCATCTTGGTGAATTGCTGGCCCTTCTTGGCGTCGGTGAGGGCCTTCTTGTGCTTGATCGACGACCACTTGGAATGTCCTGACATCTTCTCCCCGTCTCGAGTTTAACGCAGCTTCAGCCGCACCACTCGGTGAGATCCACGCCGCAAAA
>JALYYE010000140.1 GCA_030946735.1 Candidatus Dormiibacterota bacterium | reverse complement strand
CCGAGTTTGCCGGCGCTGGTGAAGCGGTAGCCGATGCCGGGCACCGCCAGGATGAAGAACGGGTGTGACGGGTCCTGCTCGATCTTGCGCCGCAGGTTGCGGATATGGACGTCGATCACCCGCGTCTCGATCGGGTACTCGTAGCCCCAGACGTGGTTGAGGATCTTCTCACGGGAGAGGACCTTGCCCGCGTTCGATGCGAGGAACGCCAGCAGGTCGAACTCAGTGTGGGTCAGCATCACCTCACTCGAGTCGTGGAAGACGCGGCGCTCGTTGAGGTCGATGACCAGATCCTTGAATTCCAGCCGACCCTGGTTGACGGCCTCTTCCTCCTGGCGCGCCTTGCGCAGGTGGGCGGCGATGCGGGCGAGCAACTCGCGGGTCCGGAAGGGCTTGGTGATGTAGTCGTCGGCGCCGATCTCCAACCCGACGACCACGTCGATCTCTTCCGTTTTGGCGCTCAGGATGATGATCGGCACACGAAGCCCCGCCTTGCGGATGTCGCGGCAGACGTCGAAGCCGGACACGTCGGGCAGCATGATGTCGAGCAAGATCAGGTCGGGCTTGCTCAGCTCGATCCGGCGGATCGCTTCACCGCCGGTCTCCGCCTCGACCACCTCGTATCCCTCCTTCTCCAGGGCGAGATGAACCGCCTTACGGATCATGGCTTCATCGTCGACGATCAGGATCTTCTTTGCGGGTGCCATCGTTAGTGGGCGCCGACGGCAATGCGTGGCCGGGTCCGGGGGGTCGCCTCGGCGCGGGGCAGCGTGACCGTAAAGACCGTACCTTTCCCATGGCGACTGCGCACGTGGACCTGGCCACCGAGCATTGTCACCAGGCTACGCACGATGTACAACCCCAATCCGGTACCGGAGGTACGGCGCACCAGCGGGTCATCGGCGCGGTAGAACTTCTCGAAGAGCCGGGGTATGTGTTCCTTGCGGATTCCGACCCCCTGGTCCGACACCTCGAACCTCACTGCCGATTGGTCGATGCGCGCGTTGAGCGTGATCTGGGTTCCAGGTTCGGAATATTTTATGGCATTGGTCAGCAGGTTCACCAGGATCTGGTGGAGCTTGCGGGCCTCACCCATGACAGCCGGCAGGTCCTCGGGCGTCCGGCATTTGAGGATACGGCCCTTGAGCATCGGCCGCACTTCTTCGCAGACGTGTCGCACCACCGACGCGACGTCGACGCGCGAAAAGTCGACGGAGATTCGACCGGAGTCGATGCGGCTGACAGCCAGAATGTCCCCGATCAGCTTCTCCATTCGGTCGGCCTGGCCGTGCAGATCCTGTAAGAGCTCCCGCCGTTGGGCCTCTGATAGGTCGAAGTCGAGCAAGAGCTCGCTGAGCCCCTTGAGCGTGGTCAGCGGCGTCTTCAGCTCGTGCGAGGCGGCGAGCATCAGGGCGTCCCGCGCCTCGATCGTCTCCAGCTCCGGTGTGACGTCATGGATGATGATCACCGCTGCATCCGGCGTCTTCCCCTTGAGGCGGATTGGCGACACCGAGTAGGACACCCGCACCGGATCGTCACTGGTGCGCAGCCGGAACAGGTAGGCGAAGTGGGTGTTGATGCGGGTCCCCAGCCGCAGCGCACGGCGCAACGCCCCGTTCGGCGCGCAAAGGTTGACACCGGTCTCGGTGCGCACCTCGAGGATGTCAGCCGCCGGCCGGCCGACCGCGTCCCTCAAGGCCCACCCGGTCAGGCGCTCGCCGACCGCGTTCACCGAGAGCACCGTCGTCTCGCGGTCGACGATGATCAGGGCCTGGGGGAACTGCTCAAACGCCTGCTCGGAGAGCACTCGCTCCCTCGCCATGTCACCGCAGTATAGGCATGGAAGGGCGGACTTTCGCCTTCAATTGCTGCAGCCGTCGCTCTAGCTTGAGCGGGCCGGGCCGGAGGACGTGCTCGTAGAGGCCGATGTAGCGGACGGTTTCGCCCCCGAAGCCGGTCTTGAACCGGTAGAGGCCGAACCAGGGATGATCAGGCGCCGGTTCCTCCGGGATCCCCCACCAGTCATAGGTATCGCACCCGAGGGCCTTGAAGTCGAGCATTGCCTGCCAGTGGAGCAGGTAGTTCGGCATCAGCTCCCGCTTGCGGTCGCTCGACCCACCAAAGAGGTAGTAGGCAGTCTTCCCGAAACGAAAGACCATGATCCCGCCGAGGGTGTCGCCTTCATGATCCGCCAGGTAGAGCCGCACCTCGTCGGAGGGGCCGAAGATATCGAGTGCGGCCTGGTAATAGGCGACCCCCGGCAGATGGATGCCCTGCCGTTTGCCGGTGTCGGCGGCCAGGCGCGCGAAGGTGGCAACATCGCGAGAGGCGCGGACGGTCACCCCCTTCTTTTCGGCCAGGTTGAGGTTGTAGCGGGTCTTGGGTTTGAAGCCCGCCTTGAGTGACTCCGGGTCGAGGTCGATGCGCAGCAGCCGGGTCGCCTCCGGCTGCACTGGCTTTCCTTTGCCGAAGCCCCGCCCCTCGAAGAAGGCCGGCCACTCGTCTCCGGTGAGCGCGTTCGGCTCGACCCGGAGGATCAGCCCCCGCCCGGCTGTCGCTCGCTGCTCCAACGCATCGATGACCTGCAGGCGCTCGCGCTCGGCCACGACCGGCCCGCGAGGCACGTAGTAGACCGCGCCACCCGGGAAGAGGCTGGCGCTGCGCTGCAACGAACACACGCCGGAGCGTCCATCGTGGACCACGAGTCGCTCGACGGTCCAGCCGAATCGCGATTGCAGTTCGCCCCACTTCCAGCCCTGCAGCAGGTTCGCCTCGGCTTGCGCCAGAAGCAGCTGATCCCATGCCTGCGCGCCCAAGCGGTCGCCGGAGGTGACGGCGAGAGCGGCCTCAGACAAACTCGGGCTGACCCGCGCGCGCAAACCGCTCGGCCAGGCGAATGGTCAGCGCGGCGGCGCGCTTGACCGGTAGGTCGTAAAGGCCGATGAAGCGCACCATCCGCCCGTTGAACCGCGACTTGAAGACGTAGTACCCGTAGCCGCGCTGCCCGGGTTGCGGGTCGAGCGGCACGCCCCACATGTCGTAGGTGGTGCAGCCCCGTCGCTGGGCGTCTTCGATCGCGCGCCAGTGGAGCAGGTAGCCGGGCTTGAAATCCTTGGCCTCCTCGCGCGTCCCGCCATAGAGATACACGAGCTTGGAGCCGAAGAACAGCATCACCGCCCCGGCCAGCAACCGGTCCTCGTGGCGGGCGAGGTAGACGGCGACCTGGCCGCGCTCACGGAAGAGGGTCAGCAGATCCTGATAGTAGGCACGGCTACGGATGGTGAACTGCTCGCGGGCGGAGGTCTCCCGGAGCAGTTCGTAGAAGCTGTCCATCGCCGCCGAGGCCTCCGAGGCCTCGACCGTGATCCTCTGCTTGATCCCCGCTCTGATATTGCGCCGCGTTGACTGCTTGAGCCGCATCATCGCCTCGTCACCACCGCTGATATCGACCTGCCAGGTGGCCTGGTGCTGGATCGGATGCCGGCTCGGCAGCGCTCCCGACTGGGTCAGCACCAGCCGCTCTTCCTCAGTGGTCCACTCGGGATCGACCTTGAGGACGGTGCCACCGTCCTGGGAGAGCCGCTCGCGAAGCGCCTGCCAGAAGGTGGGCCACTGGTCGAGCCGGCCGTTCAGGATCGGGCCGCGCGGTGCGTAGTTCAGGGCCAGTCCACCCGGAAGGCTGCGCCGAAGGACTGCCGTGGCGCCGATAGGCGTTCCACGATCGACCCAGAAGTAGCGCTGAATGCCCCAGCCGTAACGCGACTTGAGGGTGCCCCAGGCCCAGGCTTGCAATAGAGAGGCATCGCGAGCCTGGGAGACGAACGCGTCCCACGTCGACGCGTCGTCGCAGGTCCTCAATTCGGGCATGCCTTGACAGCTTACCCCGGCTTCGGGGACGGTGCGCCACAGCGCGTCGCTGACAGTTCGGGTATCGTATTTGGCCTGTGCTAGCATTGGTTGGAAATCTCGGGGCGGTGGGAGGCTTTTGGTGAGTACCATCGAGCAGGCGCCGGGGCTTCTCGATAACAGGGGTTCGCTCAACCAGACACCGCTGCTCACCCTGTTGCAGTCGAAGCAAGCCCAGCGCGCTACCGGTACACTTCAGGTCCGAAATGGCGGTGAGGCGTACTCGCTGTTCTTTCTGTTCGGACATCTGTTTCACGCCTATGGCAATGGGAGCCAGGGGGAGGAGGCGGTCTTCACGCCGCTCTCCTGGCGGCAGGGCGACTACTCCTTTGACCCCAAATCGAAGCTTCCCACCGAGGAAACGATCACGGCGCCCACCGCCGACATCCTCGCCGAGGCCAAGCGTCGCGGCGTACCCGGTGCCGACAACGGACCCGCGCCCGCACGTGAAGCCCCGCCAGCCCAGGCCGCGGCTCCTGCGCCAGCGGCTCAACAGGTCACTGAGCGCCCAGTGGTGAGCCAGCCCGCGGCCCAACCGCCGGCCTCAGCGCTCGCGGCGGAGGACGGGCCACCCGCAACCGAGCTCTACCCGCTGCCGGTGGGCAAGCTGGTCTACGAGTCGCTCAAAACCGCATTCGTCGATTTCCCCAAACTGCTGCGCTCGCTGAGCAGCGATCGGCTTACCGGCTATCTCCGGCTGACCGGACTCGCCTCGCGCGGCATGATTCTCTTTTACCAGGGCAGCCTGATCGAAAGCTTCTACGACGGCGGCGCGGTGGTCTCCACCGGACGCACGGCCTTCTCCCTGTTCAAGAACGATGTCGACCGCGGCGAAGGCAGCATGGACGTGATCGAATTGTCACCCGAGGTAGTCACGGCCATCTATCAGCTGTTGACGGCGCCGACCATCCTGCAGGGGCTGCTGGCGCGCTTCGTCGACATCCGAGCCCTGCTGCAGTACCTGCAGGAAGAGAAGATCCACGGCAGCCTGCTGGTTCGCGCTCCCGAGGAGATGGGCATCATTCTCTTGCGCGACGGCCAGCTTCTGGGCGCCTTCACGCGGGGACAGCCGCAACTGATGCAGGACCCCGAGGCAGTGACCCGCCTGTGCGCCGAACCCAAGACCCGGATCGAGGTCAAGGCAGTGGCCGACCTCGAGGAGCCGGCTTCCGTCAGTCTCGAGGAGATGCTCGCCATGACGCCGTCCGTCCCCTCCACCGTCTACCGGCCGGCGGCTCCGCCCGCGCCGCAAGCTGGCCCCGCGGCCCAGCCCGCGGCGCCCCAGCGCGTCCCGAACTACCAGCCGGCGCCGCAGCCGCCGCAGGCCCCACCGGCCGCCGGCGAGCCGGACATCGACTGGGGCTCGCTGATGAGCCAGCTGAACCAGATGGCCGATAACGCCTTGCAGAACCGGTCGAAGAAGGTCAAGGAGATGCTCGCCTCAACCGACCACAATATCGACGCGCTCGACCGGACGATCGACCGGATCTCCCAGACCTCGATCATGTTCGTCGATCCAGCCCGCCTGACCAACCTGGCCAACGAGATGCGCCAACTGCTCGAAGAGCAAAGGTAGACCCCTTCCGCTGGATCTCCTAGGACTCCCATCTCGCTAACCTTCTAACCGGGCATGCCCCGCGGAATCCTCGTGGTCCTGGCAGTGTTGGCGCCTCTTGCCAGCGCCTGCGCCCTCAATCCGCCACGGATCGTCAGCATCTCGCCCGGTCGCGAGGCGGGCGACGTCGCGACCAACCAGGCTATCGGCATCACCTTCGATCGGGCGATGAACCACGATTCGGTGGAGCAACGGTTTGGCCTGACGCCCGCCTTGCCGGCATGCAGTGGCTCGAAGAACTGCCACTTCGCCTGGAACGGCAACACCCTGACGTTCATCCACGCGCACGTCAACTTCGACGTGTCCACCGCCTATCGGGTTTCCATGCATGCCGGATACGCCGACGCCACCGGCCAGCAGAACGGGCTCGAGCACTCCTGGCGTTTCATCACGGAGAGCCGACCGGCCTTGACGGCGGTCGACCCGCCCGATAACGCGACGGCCGTCGCCCCGGATCGCAACGTCGTCCTCAGTTTCAGCCGCCCGATGCGGCCGGATTCCATGCGCGCCGCTGTCCAGGTGAATCCTGACGTCCCTTTCCTGCTCCGCGCGAAACCGGGGGGCGACGGCTCCCAGTTCGAGATCATCCCAACCGCCATGCTCCAACCTAACCAGAGCTACACCGTCTCGCTGGACCAGCCGCTCGACGTTCACGAGAACGCCATCTACGGTCGAGTCCAGACGCGTTTTCGAACGGGATCGCTCGCCCTGTCACGAAAGATTGGATACCTGGTCGCCCAGCCCGGGCAGCCCGCCTTCGCCGTCGGAGTTGTCGATCCGCACGCCGATGCCTTCCTGGGCCGCTCCACGCCGAAGATCACCTACCGGCTCAGCGCGCAGAGTCAGCTCGAGGACGCCATCCTCTCGTTCGACTGGTCGCCGGACGCTCAGCGACTGGTCGTGGTCCAGGCGCCCCGCGCCGCGGACAGCGGACCGATCCAGATCGTCGACCTGGCAACGGGTACCGTAATCCGACCCGGGATCAATGGGTCGGCGGTCTACTGGTCCCAGGACGGCACCATCGTGTATCTGCGAAATGGGATGTTGCGCCGCTTCCGCCCGACGACGCTCGAGGACGTTGCTCTGACCGATTCGGCGGACGGCCTGGTCAACGACCCGATAGCCGTGAGCCCCGATGGCAAGTCGATCGCCTACAGCACGGCGGACCTTCAGGGCGTTAACCATTTGTGGATCTTGAACCTGGACCTGCGCACCCGCTACCGGCCAATCGGCCTTGACGATCCTGCCGATCACCCGGCCTGGTCGCCGAACGGGACCAAGCTCGCCTTTCGGCGGCTGACCGCAGGGGGGCCACAACTCTGGGTCTATGACCTGTCCGCGAGCGGCGCGAGTGCCTACCGCCGAGGTGGCCCGCTCGACATCACGGGAGCCGCGTGGCTAAACGACAACAGCACGCTCTATGTCGCCACCGGCAGCGGTGCGTCGGCGGCGCTCTACCGGGTCAATATTTTTTCGGCCGGCGAGGCGGGTGGCGTCGTCAAGGTCACCGGGAGCAAGGAGGCGCCCAATGGATCGACTCCCACCACGCCGGTGTACGACCGGCGGATCGGCTTCGTGGGCCGGGTCGACCAGCTACCCCAGGTCTACGTGATGAATGGCGACGGCTCGCGGCCGCAGCAACTTACCGAGTGGGAAGCCGACTACCCCTATACCGGAGCAGCGCCGAACTGGGCGCCAACCGGCTAGGAGCCGGCGGGTGGCCCGCACGGAGCCCATCGGCTGCCGAGGCCATCCCCCGCGATTCTAGGCGCAGCCGCCTATGCAGCTCGCGGGAGGGCGTCGTCGGCCGCGATCTCGACGTGGGGCGGCTTCAGGTAATTGGCGTGGAAGTAGGCGCGCACCCAGACGGTAACCAGCATGGCAACCGCCATCAGCAGGGCCGATGACCAGAAGGGCATGCCGAGCTGGAGACCGTACATCCAGCCGGCGACCGGGTAGGCGACGATGACCACGGCGCCGGTCACCAGCGCGAAGAGCCCGTACCCCTTGGCCATAGCGTAGTCCGGCAGCACCTCGCCGATCACCGCGGTCATGACCTGACGGAACGACCAGAAGGCACCGCGCAGGAAGAAGGCGATCCCCAGGATCGGCAGCGCCATCGAGGAGAGGAGCAGGATGGCGGAGACCACGTAGGCCGCCTCGAAACAGAGGACGATCACCACGCTGCCGAGGGTCCGGCGGAGCTGCCCCAGGCTCAGGCCCATGATCACCGAGCCCAGATAGAGGACGCTCATCAAGACACCGATCCAGAAGTTGTCGACGTGGGCGGCCTCGCGCGCATAGAGCGCGGTGAAGGTCCAGGGGATGAAGATGATGGCGGTCACGACCGTAAAGAGGCCTAGCATGACCCGGTAGGCGGGGAAGCGCATCAGGTCTCGATAGCGAATCGACGCCACCGCGAACCGCGGCGTCTGTTTGGCCGGGAGGAAGGCAATGCAGACCGCGGCCAGAAAGAAGAAGGCAGAGGATACCCAGAAGAGCGCACTCAACGGCGCGACCTCGGCCAGCCAGCCGCTCAGCACGCTCGAGGCGATCAGCCCGAGGGAGTAGGCGGAGAAGACGGTCGTCATCACCACCGCGATGCGGTCACGAGGCACGCCCAAAGAAAGGTAGACGCTGATCGCCGGGGTGTTGAAGACGGATATCTGCAGGAAGAGAATCCCGACGGCGGTCCAGGCCCAGTGGGACGCCAGGGCATAGCAGAGAGGCGCCGGCACGGCGATCACCCAGCCAGCGATCACTGTCTTTCGCAGGTCGCGGCGCTCGGCCAGCCGCGTTCCGGGGAGCATGACCAGGGTCGCGACAAGCATGCCGACCGCGGCCAGGACACCAATCTCGAACGCGCTCGCTCCCAACTCCCGCTGATAGATGACGCCGAAGGCGATGAAGGGGCCGGCCCCTAACCCCGAGAGCCCATGGGCGAAGAACAGCAGCCACCCACCCCGATCGATGCGGAATCGCGTCTCCGCGCGATGGCCTGCGGCCGGCTCCGGGAGTGGGCGCGGCGCGCGGGCTGACAACACACGGGTATATCGCGCCGGTTCCGGCTACCCATCGAGCGAGCCGGCTACGAACCGGTGAAAGGGCCGACGGGTCGCCAGGGCTGAGGTTAGGCTGCTTTTTTGCTCGTCGAGGGCGATGAAGGCTTGCTGCTCCTCGATGAAGCGCCGCACGGCCGCCGCGATCTTCGGGTTGTGCAGGCCAACGCCGAACATGTCGAAGGTCAGAAGGAGTCCGCAAGTCAAATCTACTGCTGCCGGCGGAGGGTGCTAGCCCGCGGCGGCGGGACGGAGCACCGGTTCAGGAAGCGCGGTGTACTCGGCCACCAGGCGGTCGACGGTTTCCTTCCAGGTGAACTGGGTTGCCACCAGCCGGCTGCGACGGCTGAAACAGAGCCGGAGCTCCTCGTCGGCGAGCAGGCGACCGATCCGCTCGGCGTACTGGGCGGGGTCGTGAGAGACAAGGGTGAAGCCGGTGAGGCCGTCTTTCACGATGGTAGGGAGGCCACCGACCCGTGCAGCAACCACGGGCGTGCCGCTGGCGGCCGCCTCGAGTGCGACCAGCCCGAAGGATTCGCTGTAGGAGGGGACCACGCAGACCGAGGCCAGGCTAAGGTAGGCGGCAAGCTCGGGCTGATCCACCGATCCCAAGAACCGGACCCGTTCGCCGATGCCCAGCGAATCGGCCAGTTCCACCAGGCGGGCCCGTTCGCCACCGCTCGAGCGGCTCTCGTTGGCGCCGTTTTGGCTGTCGTCACCAATCACGAGCAGGACAGGCGGTTCCGGCTGGTCGGCGGGCAAGTGCGCCATCGCGCGGATCACGGTTTCGGCGCCCTTGAGGCGCTCGAGGCGTCCGGCGAAGACGACCACGCGGGCGTTGCCGAGTCCGAGGCGCTTGCGCAGCGCGCCGGTGGGCCGTTGGGCGAACACCTCCAGATCAACGCCGGGGGCGACCACGCTCAGCCGGTTTCGCGATGCGCCGTAAAGACGAATGAGGTCATCCGCCTCCTGGGCACTGGAGGCGATCAGGCGGTCGCAATTCCGCACGATCGCCTGCTCTACCGCGATCCGGTGCTCGGGCTCGACCATCGCGCCCTCCGCGGCCCGCTCGTTCTTGACGCGAGCCAGGGTGTGGAAGGTGTTGAACCAGGGGAGCTTCCACTCGTCCCGCAGGCGTGAGGCGACCCAGCCGGAGAGCCAGTAATGGCTGTGGACCAGGCTGTAGCCGGCTCGGCGGCGGCGCTGCTCGCTCAGGATGGCCTCGCTGAAGTCGGGGAGGAGGTCGAAGAGGCGCACCTTCTCGATGTCCTGCGCAGGCCCCACGGCCAGGCGCGTCACCCAGCTACGCTCGGCCAGCCGGATCCGGTCCGGCCCCTTTTCACTCGACCGTCGGGTGAAGACCTCGGTCGCGATCCCACGGCGGCTCAGTTCCTCGCAAACCGCCCGCACGTAGACGTTCATCCCACCGTTTTCGCCGGCCCCGAGAGCGGCGACGGGCGAGGCATGCAGACTGACGATCGCGAGCGGTTTCACCGATCGG
Source organism: Candidatus Dormiibacterota bacterium (assembly GCA_030946735.1). Taxonomy (GTDB): domain Bacteria; phylum Chloroflexota; class Dormibacteria; order CF-121; family CF-121; genus CF-13. The sequence goes on along the minus strand of JALYYE010000140.1, from coordinate 11,973 downwards.
TCTCCTTTATGGCTCCTGGGTCGCCACCCCATCGTCGCCGTTTGGTCACCGCGCGGTCAACTTCGAATGCGTACCAGCGCGCGGCGAAGCGGCAGCAAAGCTGCGCAGCCTGTGCTACCGTTGTCCGGATTCTTAGCCACCCTGGCCGGAACCCAAACTTACGATCCAGCAACCGCCAGTCAACCCGCTGAAGCGCTTTCGGCTTCCCCTCCTGGTCCTCACCCTGGTCTTTTGCTACGGGGTGATCGGCTACATGGCCCTCCTGCACTGGAATTTCATCGATGCCCTGTTCATGGTGCTGACCACCGTGACCACCGTCGGCTACGAGGAGGTGCATCCGCTCGGCGCGGGCGGTCGGGTCTTCACCATGACCGTCATCGTCCTCGGCGTCGGCACCATGCTTTACACGCTGGGCATCCTCGCCGAAACGCTGATCGAGGGACACCTCGGCCGGTACGCTAGGATGCGCGGCATGGAACGCCGAATCGCCGGCCTCACCGACCATTTCATCGTCTGCGGATACGGCCGGATGGGGACGCGCGTCGCCCAGGAGTTTCGCCAGCTGGAGACGCCCTTCGTCGTCGTGGAGAGCAACCTCGAACCGCTGGAGCGGTTGCGCGCCAGCGACGTGCTCTACGTCGAGGGGGACGCCGCCTCGGACGACTCCTTGCTCAAGGCCGGCATCCTCCGGGCCAAGGGGCTAGTCACAGCGGTCGACTCCGATGAGCGCAACGTCTTCATCACGCTCACGGCGCGCTCCTTGAATCCCGCACTGTTGATCGTCGCCCGCTCCTCCTACCTGGACTCGACCGAGAAGCTGCGCCGAGCCGGCGCCAACCAGGTGGTCTCGCCCTACCTGATGGGCGCCCACCGGATGGCGGCGCTGGCGGTGCGGCCGGTGGCGGTCGACGTCCTCGACACCGTGCTTCACGGCGAGAACATCGACCTCGTCGTGGAGGAGCTGCTGGTCGTACCCAGCTCCAAGGTCCTCGGCCAGACACTCGCCGACTCGGGGATGAAAGAGGCGGGCGCCAACGTTCTTGCGATTCGCAAACGCAACGGGCAGCTGCGCATCAACCCACCGGAGACGCAGGTGCTGGAGAGCGATGACCTGCTGGTCGCCATTGGGACGCGCAAGCAGATGAGCGCGGCCGAACGGCTGCTCTGACGCAGCGCGGGAGCGGTCGTGGCCGCCCCTAAGCGCCTCCTCTTTCTCTTTACCGACACCGGTGCCGGCCATCGGGCCGCCGCCGAGGCCGTGGCCGCCGCCGTCGCTCGCCGCTATCCCAACGAGTTCCAGGTGGAGCTCTTCGACCCGATGCGCGACCAGTCGGTCCTCGCCGGCCGCCTGACCGCGCTCTATGGGCCGCTCACGCGGCGGCTGCCGTTCCTATGGGGTGCGGCGTACCACGCGACCAACCTGCAGCCGACGGTGCGCCTCTTCCAGCACGCCATCGGTCGCGGGTTGCGGCGCAAGCTGCGGCAGGTGCTGGTGCCACGGCCCGCCCTGGTCGCGAGCTTCCATCCGCTGCTCAACCACGTCGCCGTCGACGTGATGCCCTACGGCGTTCCGCGCGTCACGGTGATCACGGACTGGATCAACTTCCACAAGGCGTGGACTGACCTGACGGCGGACTGCATCGTCTGCCCCTCGGACGCCGCCATCGAGCTCTGCCTCCACCGCGGCGTGCCGGCGGATCGCCTGGTCAAGGCTGGGCTGCCGATTCACCCCCGCTTTCAGGACGCGATCCGCGGGTTCACCGACAAGACGGCGATGCGCCTCAAGCTTCGCCTCCGGCCGCACGCGCCCACCGTGCTGCTCGCCGGCGGCGGCGATGGGACGGAACCGCTGCGCAAGTACGCGGCGGCGCTGGCGCGATCGCCGCTGGACATCCAGGTGCTCGCCGTCTGCGGCCGAAACCGAGCACTGGCCGAGCGGATCCGCGAGGACAACCACGCCGGCGTCCACGTGTTCGGCTTCGTCGACAACATGCCGGAGCTGTTGCTCGCCTCCGACCTGCTCGCTACCCGGGCGGGGCCGGGGATGATCGCGGAGGGCCTTGCCTGCGGCTGCCCCCTGCTGCTGACGGGCTACTTACCCGGCCAGGAGGAGGGGAATGTCAAGGAGATCGCTCGGCTCGGCCTGGGCCGGTTTGTGCCGCGCCCGGATGATCTGGTGGAGGCCGTGACCGAATGGTTTACGAAGCCGCAAGCGCAACGGCTGGCGGATTCGGAGAAGGTGCGCGCGGCCGCCCACCCGGGCGCCGCCTCTCAGATCGCCGACGTGCTCGTCAGGCTGGCGGGGAGATGACCGCCGATCGAGTAACGCCGAAGTCGACATCCTTCGTCTCGACCGTCCCGGCCGTCCGCCCCGGCGCCGTCTGGTAGGTCCAGTACAGGTTCGTATGCGCGATGACCTGATCCGGTGACGGTGCGCCCCATGCCGTCTGGTCATTCGTCGTATGGGCATCGCGGACAAGAGTCGCGTCGTAGCCCCTGACCAAGGCGCCGTGAAGCGTCGAGCGGATGCACGCATCGGTCTCTGCGCCGACAACGACCAGTCGCCCGACGCCGAGGCCGGACAGGACGGTCTCGAGGGTGGTGTCCTCGAAGGAGTCGCCGTAGTTCTTCTCGACGAGCGGCTCGGCGTCGCCAGGGTTGAGCTCGGGGACGATCCGCCAGTCGTCGCTGCCTTTCGCAAGCCCCTTGTCGGAGTGCTGGACCCAGACAATGGGGACGCGTTCCCGCCGGGCCTTCTCGACAAGGCTGCCGACGTTCGCGACCACTGCGTCGCGCTGGTGAGCCCCGCCGACGACGCCGTTCTGCACGTCGACAACGAGGAGTGCGGTCTTCGGCCGGTTATCGAGTGTGGTCATGTCCCTCCTTACCAAGAACAGCTAGACGGCAGCGCTGGGGCAGAGCAGGCGGAAATCGCAGCCGCCGCATTTTATACGGTCCGGCTTGGCGACAAAGAGCTCGGCCCGGATTCCCTCCGCCACTTTGACGATCGTCTGCCGGTCTTCTTCCAGCCGTTCCTGCGGCTTGTCGACGGTAACGCGCTCGCCGGTCTCGAGGTAGTAGTAGGAGAGGCTGAGTGGATCGAAGCGGAAGACCTCACGGGCGGCGAGCGCGTAAACGCCCAGCTGCAGGTCCCGCTGTAGGTCCGCCGCCCGCTTCGCCGAGCCCGTCTTGTAATCGATGACCTCGTAGCTGCCGTCCGGGTGACGATCGACGCGGTCGATCCGGCCAGTCACTCTGAGCCCGTCCACGCGCAGACTGAAGGGCTGCTCCAGCAAAAGCGGCTTGCTCAGGTCACCGGCGTCGAAGGCCCGCCGCAGGTAGGTGCGACCCAGATCCTGCAGGGAGGGCGCTTGCTCCGGTGCACAGAAGCGTTCTTTTGCCCAGGCCGCGACGTACGCTGAGTCCACCATTGCCCAGGTCAGCGGTGTCTCCCGTTCGATGCTGCCCAGCGCATCTTTGAGCGCGTCGTGCAGGATGCGGCCGAACTGCATCTGCGGCTTCGGCCTCGTCGGCAAGCGGAAGACGAAGCGGTATTGGTACATCTGCGGGCAACGCAGGTAGGTGTCCACCTGCGTATACGAAAGCGCGGCGATCGGCGGCGCGTCGTTGAGCGGCAGCTCTACCTGGCGGGCGACCTCCACCAGGCCGACGGATGCGTCCAGCAGCTGCGAAGCGGCCAGCTCGCGCGCCCCGTCGCCGCGAATCGGCGTCAGGAACCGCGACGGGCGCCAGTCCTTGACACCTTCGTAACGGGTGGCCAGCGTGCAGACGATTTCATCGCGGGCACGCGTCAAGGCGACATAAGCCAAACGTCGCTCTTCGGCGAGGTGGACCTCGGCTGCGGGGAGTTCCTCCTTCAGGAGCTCGTTCGGCAAGGTCAGCCCCTCGCCGCGGCGGCTCGCGGGAAAACGGCCCTCGACCAGGTGGGGAACGATCACGAGCCCGAACTCCAGCCCCTTGGCCTGGTGCACAGTCATCAGGTGCACGGCATTGACCGTTTCATCCAACGGAGCGATCTCTTCGTCCGCCTGCGCCGCCTCGGTGGCGTCGAGGTGCCTGAGGTAGGCCGAGAGGTGGTGATCGGGATGCTCGTCGCAGTACGCCGCGACCAGCTCAGCGAGCTTCTGGACGTTGGCGCTGACCTGCAGGCGCTCGATTGGTCCGAGGAATCGCTCGAGGTCGAGGTAGTGCGTTTGCTCCATCACCTCGTAGAAGAGGTCATCGACACCGAGCCGCAGCGCAAGGCCGTTGAAGCGCCGCAGATCCCCGGTGAGACGGCGCGCCCCCTCGTCGGTGGATTCCTGGAGGAGGTCGAAGAACCGCCGTCCATCGTCCCGCGCCTGGCGCGCCCAGCGGCCCGCTTGCACCGAGTCGGCGGCGTAGCGCGGCAGACTCAGCAAGCGCATCAGGCAGACGGTGTCGTCGGGGCTGTCAACCGCACGCAGGTAGGCCAGGCAATCCTTGATCTCCGGCTGTTGATAGAAGCCGCGCCCGCCGCTGACCTGGTAGGCCACACCCTGGCGCTGCAGCGCGCGGGCAAAATTGTGCAGGTGTGCGTTGGCGCGGAGCAGAATGGCAATCGCGTTCGGTCGGTGTCGCCCTTCGTCGATCGCGGTCTTGACAAGGCTGGCGACGGCGTCGGCCTCCTCGGTCACGCTGGTGGCGGTCAGCACGGTGACGGGGCGACCCTCGCCGCGGGTTGCAATGAGCCGTTTGTCCAGCCGCTCCGGGTCTTCACTGATCAGACGGGCGGCGGCGCGCAGGATGGGACCGCGGCTTCGGTAATTCTCCTCGAGGCGGATGACGGCGGCATCGGGAAAGACGGTGTTGAACCGTCGGAGGTTGGCGACCGACGCGCCGCGAAACTTATAGATGCTCTGGTCGTCATCGCCCACCACGCAGAGGTTGCGATCAGCGCCGGCTAGCAGCTCGAGCAGCCGGCTCTGGGCGAAGTTGGTGTCCTGGAACTCATCGACCATCAGGTGGGCGAAACGCCTGGACTGGCGGGCGGCGACCGACGGCTCCCGGGTCAAGACCTGCACGCTGTAAAAGATGGTGTCGTCGAAATCCAGGCGCTCCTCTTCGAGCAGCCGCTCCTGGTACTGGCCGTAGACGCGCGCGGCTTCGCGTTGAACCGCCAGCACCGGGTCGTCGAGCGCCGCGTTGGCATCCGACCACGCCTGGAATTCGACCGGGGAGACCAGCTCCTGTTTCGCGCGTTCGACCAGTTTGAGGAGTTCGCCGATCCGCTCGAAGGGCCGCTGGGCATGGAAGAGGTGGGGGGGTCTCAGCGCCAGCAGCACGTCACGCATCAACTCCCACTTACGGACCTCGGACACGATGCGAAACTCCTTCGGGATGCCGCAGAGCCAGCCATCTTCCTGGAGAAACCGCTGCGCAAAGGCGTGATAGGTGAGGATGAAGCGCTCACCTGCCGGAAGGTAGTCCTCTTGCTCGACCCGGTCCAGCACCTCCCGGGCCGCTTTTTCCGTGAAGGTCAGGAGCAGGATATGTTCGGCCGGCACGCCCTCCTGGCGAAGCCGCCGGTAACGCTCGACCAGCACGCGGGTCTTTCCCGTGCCCGCTCCGGCAATGATCAGCAGTGGACCGCTGGCATGGGCGACCGCGGCCCGCTGCGCGGCGGTGAGGGCGGCCGCGGTGATCATGCGGAGAATTGCCGGAAGCGAATCTCGCGCACCGCCGGCGCACCGATCCGCTCGTTGAGCCGGTCGATCAACAGGCCCCGCTCGAGATAGAGTTGATGCGCCAGCGCGGAACTGCTGGCGGTCACCAGCAGTGTGCCGCCAGTCAGCTTGAGCGCCTGGCTCTCGCGAGCGAGGTGCTCACCAACTACCTGCGGCCAGAGCCAGAGTGCCTGGGCCTCACGTGTCCGCCGTGAGATGCCGAGGGACTTCAGCGCTTTGGGAAGCGCCGCCCCGACGCTACGCATGGATCCCTCCTTGCTCAACCCGGAAGACCGCGGCCCGCTCCAGGATGCTCTTCGGCAGGTCGTTGAGGTCGGCCGCGGTAATGAGCGCCTGCGGTCCCGGTTCGAGCGCGGCCAGCAGGCGTTCGCGGCGCGCGGGGTCGAGTTCGGACATCACATCGTCGAGCAGCAGCACCGGTTGCTCGCCCGTCACCTCGGCGAGGTAGTGCAACTCCGCCAGCTTGAGGCTCAGCACGGCGCTGCGCTGTTGTCCCTGGCTGGCATATAGCCTCGCTTCGTGGTCGTCGAGCCACACCTCGACATCGTCGCGCTGGGGTCCGACAGCTGTCTGTCCACGCGCGATCTCCTCGTCGCGCGCGTCGCGCATGGCGGCCTTCAGTTGTTCCACGACGAGCTCCAGTGGCGCCTCCCCGATTCGCGCGCCCGCGGGACGGTAGCGCAGCTCGAGCCGCTCGCGGTCGTCGCTCAGCTCCCGATGGAATGCCGACGCGATCGGCTGTAGCTCGAGCAGGCGTCGCTGCCGCTCCACCATGATGCTCCCTCCCGACTCGGCCACGGCCGTCGTCCAGACGTCGAGACCGTCGACCGGCTGGCGCCCTTCCCGAATCGCCCGCAGCAGCGCGTTGCGCTGTTCCAGCAGGTGCGAGTAACGGTTCAACTCCCGCGCGTGGTCATGATCGATCTGCGAGAGCAGCGTGTTCACAAAGCGGCGCCGGCCCTCGCCAGACCCTTTCACCAGCTGCAGGTCGTCCGGCCAGAAAAGGACGACTCGCAGCGACCCGATCATGTCGCTTGACCGCCGGGGAATGCCGTTGACGGTGAACTTCCGCGATGCTCGCGAACCGGCGACGCCCGGACTGAGGTTGATGCGTACCTCCAGCTCCTTGAGGCCGCTGTCGGTCTGCACCCCGCAGGTGACACGCGCTGCCGGCTGGCCGAAGCGGACCAGCTCGGTGGCTTGCTGGGTGCGTGGCGAGCGGGTAAGGGCCGCCAGCGCCACGGCCTCGAGGAGGTTGGTCTTCCCCTGCGCGTTACCGCCGAAGAAAACGGTGGCGGAGCGCTCGAGCGCCAGATCCAGTTCCGTGTAGTTACGAAAGTCGAACAGTGAGACGTTGGCCAGGAACACGCGGTCTGCGCGCTGACTACATCGCCACTCTGACCGGCATGATGATGTAGAGGTAGTTGTCCTTCCCGACTGGCTTGATGAGGCCGGGGTTCAGCGGGCCCGTGAATCCGAGCGTCACCTCATCGCTGCCGATGATGGCGAGCACGTCGAGCAAATACTTGGAATTGAACGCGACCTGAAGGTCCTCGCCTTCGATCTTCGCCTCGACCCCGGCCACGTTCTGCCCGATCTCGCTAGTGTTCGCCGTCAGCGTCAGTTTGCCGCCTTCGGCCTTGAATTTCACGACGTTGGCGGCATCTTTGGAAAAGAGCGAAACCATCTTGGTCGTGAACAGCAGGTCTTGCGTCTTGCTGGTGATGGTGGTCGTGCTCTGCCCGGGAATGACCTGCTGATAGTTGGGATAGGTCCCTTCGATCAGCCGGCTCATCAGCTCCACGTCACGAGTCTTGAAGAAGACCTGGTTTTTCTGTGCGCCCACGGTAACCTCGACACCCTCGTCGCCGGTCTTGAGGATCCGGCTGAGCTCGCTCAGCGCGCGCGCCGGGATCACGATCGTTTCTCCCTCGCCCGGTTCGGCCTGGACCGCCAGCGTTTTGACCGCCAGCCGATGCCCGTCCGTGGCAGCAAAGGTAGCCTTCCCGCCGTTGAGGTGGACGTAGACGCCGGTCAACACCGGGCGGCCCTCATCGCTGGAGGCGGCAATCACCGTCTGCTCGATCGCTTCCTTGAGCTCGGCCTGGTCGACTTTGACCTTACGACCGTCGACGCCGGCGGGGACAGGTGGGAAATCCGCCGGGTCGATGCCGCGTATGTTGGCGTCGAACCGGTTGCTCTTGACGGCCAGCGATTGCGTCTTCTTGTCGAGCGACATGGAGAGTGGTTCGTCCGGATGCGAGGTCACGAAGTCGGTCAGCAGCCGCGCCGGGACGGTGATCCCACCTTCTTGCTGCACCTCGGCGGGGATGACCTGCCGGATGCCGATCTCCAGGTTGGTTGCGGTCAACTGCAGACCGGTTTCTGCCGTCTGCAGCAGGACGTTGTTGAGGATGGGTAAGGTGGTCCGCGATGAAACGGCGCGGGAAACGACCTGCAATCCCTGTCCGAGATTTCCGGCGGTGACCGTGACCTTCATGATGCTCCTGGTCTACACGACCCCTCTAATACGACGCGGTAATTGAAAGAAAAGAAGTAGTAGTAGGGCGGTGCACAACAGGCATAAACTCCTTCCCTGCGTTCAAATCGGGCCAATTATAGCTTTCAAAAACTGTGCGTTCGCGGGACGGGTATCCCCAGTCGGACCCGATTCCAACAGAATCCACCTCCCCTGCGGCGCTATTCCACAGGCTCAATGAGAATAAAGAATTTCGCGAAGTTTGCGAAGGTCGGCCTGGAGGCGTTGGTCTTCTTTGGAGTCGGTATTGATCTTCTCGTAGGAATGCAGGACCGTCGTGTGGTCTCGTCCTCCGAACGCTTGCCCGATCGCCGGCAGGGATGAGGCGGTTTCCTCGCGGATCAAGAACATCGCCACCTGGCGCGGGAAGACGATGTGCTTGTCGCGGCGCTTGCCTTTCATCTCCTCGAGGCTGATGTGATAGAAGCCCGCGACCGTCCGCGAGATGGTGTCCATGGAGAGCGTCCGAGTCTCGGTGGAGGGAATCACGTCCTGCAGCAGTTTCGCCGCCATCTCCACGTTGACGGCGCTGCGGTTGAGAGAGGCATGGGCGATCACCCGGATGAGCGCACCTTCCAGCTCGCGGATGTTCCTCTGGATCTTGTGCGCGATGAACGAGAGCACATCCTCCGGCACCAGCCGTGCGTAGGGCCCGACCTTCGACTTGAGGATGGCGACGCGCGTCTCGAAGTCGGCCGCTTGGATGTCCGCGATCAGACCCCACTGAAAGCGAGAGCGCAGCCGGTCCTCGAGGGTGGGGATCTCTTTCGGGGGCCGGTCCGACGAGATGACGATCTGCTTGTTGAGCTCATGCAGGGAGTTGAAAGTATGAAAGAACTCTTCCTGGGTCCGGTCTTTGCCGGCCAGAAACTGGATGTCGTCGACCAGCAGGACGTCGACCGTCCGGTAGCGCGTCCGGAAATCGTTCATCCGTCCTTCCTGGATGGAGCTGATCATCTCGTTCATGAACTTTTCGCTGGTCACGTAGGCGACCCGCCGGCGGGCATGCTTTTCCAACACCGCATGGCCGATGGCATGCATCAGGTGGGTCTTCCCCAAACCGACGCCGCCGTAGAGGAAGAGCGGGTTGTAGGCCTTGGCTGGCGTTTCCGCCACCGCCCGGCAAGCGGCGTGCGCGAAGCGTGAGTTGTTGCCGACCACGAAATGCTGGAACTGGAATTTCGGATTCAGCTGGGAGGCTTCGTGGAGTACCGGCTCTTCCTCTTCGGGCGGCGGTTCCTCGGCAACCGCCACCGCCGACCGCCCCGCGGCCGGTTCGGTCTGACCCGCGATGACCTCGAACGCGACGCTGACGTCGCCCGAGACGATCGCCGATAAGGTCTCTTTGATCATCGCCGAGTAGCGATCCTCGAGCCAGTCTTTGGCGAGCTTGGTCGGCACGCCGATCTTGAAGGCATTCTTCTCGCGGCCGACGAGCGAGGCATTTTTCAGCCAGGTCTCGTAACTCGGCTTACTGAGCTGGAACCGAAGTTCCTCCTGCGCCGCCTGCCAAATCTGTTCCCCGTTCATCGGCTCCTCCACGCGCACACGACGCACATAAACGAATTCAGTGGAGAGCAGAGCCGGTGCTGCGCGTCAGGCCGCGAAGTCGGAAACGAGGCCCATGGACGGTGTTTGCAGGACGGGACTTATACACAAGCTTCCCACAACAGTGGAGAAGTCTATCGAGGTCTCCCCAGCCTCATGTGTATAAGTTGTTGATTAGGACTTACCGTAGCTCTCCAGGGCAGCGGAATAATAGCAAACGGTCTCCGGCCGCGCAATCCGAAACTACGTACGAACCGGGTAGCGCCACATGGTATGGTTAGGCCCCGAAAAACGTTGAGGTCAGCATGAAGCGTACCCACCAACCAAAGAAGCGCCAGCGGGTCAAGACCCACGGCTTCCGCGCCCGGATGTCGACCACGGGCGGCGTCAAGGTGATAAAGGCCCGTCGCCTCAAGGGCCGGCGCCGTTTGACGCCGACGTCCAGCCGGCGCTACCGGTAACCCGCCATGCGGCGCCGGTGAAACGGCGGTCTCGGTTACTCCGGTCGGCCGACTTCGACCGCACCCTGCGGTCGGGCCGTCGAGCCGCTTCCGAGTACCTGGCCCTATTCGTGAGCGATAATGAGCTTGGCCGGCCCCGAGTCGGCCTGGCGGTCAGTCGGAAACTCGGCAACGCCGTGGTCCGAAATCGAGTCAAGCGGCGCTTGCGCGAAGTGGTCAGGCCGTTGCTGACGCGGGCAGAAGGCGGCCGTGACGTTGTAATCGTGGCACGGACTCGTGCTGTCGACGCGGAATTCACGCGCTTGCGCCAGGAGATAGAAATGTTGTGGGCCAAGGGGTGGGGGTCATGACGGCGGCGTCGCTGGCGTTGATCCGCGTCTATCGGATGACGCTGGGTCCCCTCTTTGGCACGGTTGCCGGCTGCCGCTACTCTCCCACCTGCTCGCAGTACGGCTACGAAGCTATCCAGCGCTACGGCTGGTGGCGGGGCTGGGGCATGGCCTTCGGCCGGATCGCGCGCTGCCACCCGTTCCATGCCGGTGGCTGGGACCCGGTGCCATGATGTCGCTGCTGGCGCTGCTGGCGACCCGTCACGAGCCCTGGGACACGCTCGGCGATCTCTGGCACCCGATCTGGCTGATCTGGTGGACCGTGATCGGTGTGCCGATCCACGCCGTTCTCAAGCTTTTCCTGGGAATCCTGAGCGGAAATCCGGTCGCGGAAGCGATCGGTCCGTTCGGCATCGCCATCGTGATGCTCACCATTCTGATCAAGCTGATCATCTCGCCCATCTTCCAGTACCAGCTGACGACCTCGCGCCGGGTCCAGGCGGAGCAGCGCCGGATCGCTCCCGAGCTGGCCAAGATCCGCAAGCAGTACAAGAAGGATCCGCAGCGCCTCAACCAGGAAACGATGGCGCTCTACAAGCAGCACAACATCAACCCGCTGGCGCAGATGAGCGGCTGCCTGCCGGCACTAGTTCAGTCGCCGATCCTGATCGCCCTCTTCTACGTCATCCGGGACGCGCACCAGTCGCTTCAAATCCATAACTTCCACTTCCTGGGCATCGTCCTCAACAAGACGGCGCTCGAGAGTGGTCAGTTCGTCCCGCTGGCCATCCTCCTTCCAATCCTCGCCGGCCTCACCACCTTCGTGCAGACCAAGATGATGACCCAGCCAGGGCAGGTTCAGGACCCGACCCAGGCTGCCATGACCCAGAACATGACGCTGATCATGCCGGTCTTCATCGGTTTCATCTCTCTGCAGTTCCAAACCGCCCTCGCGCTCTACTGGGTGGTCAGCAACCTGTTCAGCATTGGCCAGCAGTACTTCATCACCGGCTGGGGATCGCTCTCGATCCCGCCGGTCCTACGCAGGGGGAGAGCCGCATGAGCAGCAGCAGCGACAGCGTCGAAACCACCGGAACGACGGTCGAGGAGGCGGTCGAGAAGGCGCTCGAGGACCTCGAAGAGGCGCGCGAAAACGTCGAGGTCACGGTGCTCGGCGAGTCTCCGCAGGGGGCCCGCGTGCGGGTGACGGTCCGCGAGAGCTACGCCGTCAAGGCCCGCCAGGTTGTGGCCGAGCTCCTCTACAAGATGGGGATCACGGCGCAGGTGTTCATCAAAAAGGCGGACGACCCGGTGATGATCGATGTCGCCGGTGACAATCTGGGGTTGCTGATCGGCTGGCGAGGCGAGAC
>JALYYE010000133.1 GCA_030946735.1 Candidatus Dormiibacterota bacterium | reverse complement strand
GCGGGAGAGGGAAAGGATGAGCCTGCTTAAACCTCTTTGAAGTCGGCGTCGACGACGTCACCGTCGGCCGGCTTGCCCGATTTCGGACCCTCGGTGCCGGTGGCTGACTGTGCCCCTGCCGGGGCGCCCTGGGCCTGGCGGTAGACGGCCTCGCCGATCTTCTGCATGGCGGTCGCCAGCTCCTGGCTAGTGGACCGCATGCGCTCGACGTCATTGTCTTTGATCGCCTGCTTCACCGGCCCGATCTTGCTTTCGACCTCTGCGCGGACCGAGGCGTCGATCTTGTCGCCGTTTTCCTGCAGCTGCTTTTCGGCCTGGTAGACGAGGCTGTCCGCCTGGTTGCGCGCCTCGACTTCCTCGCGATGCTTGCGGTCTTCCTCGGCATGCGCCTCGGCGTCCCGCACCATCTTCGAGACCTCGTCCTTGTTCAATGTGGTGGAGGCGGTGATCGTCACCTTCTGTTCCTTGCCGGTGCCAAGGTCCTTGGCCCGCACATTAAGGATGCCGTTGGCGTCGATGTCGAAGGTCACCTCGACCTGCGGTACCCCACGAGGAGCCGGCGCGATGCCGTCCAGGTGGAACTTGCCGAGCGTCTTGTTGGCGGACGCCATCTCGCGCTCGCCTTGCAGGACGTGGATCTCGACCGAGGGCTGGTTGTCCGACGCGGTCGAGAACACCTGGCTCTTCGACGTGGGGATGGTGGTATTGCGCTCGATGAGCTTGGTGTTGACGCCTCCGAGGGTCTCCAGGCCAAGCGACAGCGGCGTGACGTCGAGCAGGAGCACGTCCTTGACCTCACCCTTGAGCACACCCGCCTGGATGGCGGCGCCCACGGCGACGACTTCGTCCGGGTTGATGCCGCGATGCGGCTCCTTGCCGTTGGTGAGCCGCTTGACCAGTTCCTGGATGGCGGGCATCCGGGTTGCGCCACCGACGAGGATGACCTCGTTCAGCTCGGCAGGGGTCAGCCCCGCATCCTTGAGTGCCGCGTTGAATGGCGCGACAGTCTTTTCGGTGAGGTCCGCCGTCAGCTGCTCGAACTTGGACCGCGTGATCTTGATCTCGAGGTGCTTGGGGCCGTTCTGGTCGGCGGTGATGAACGGCAGGTTGACCTCGGTCTCCATGCGGCTGGAGAGCTCGATCTTGGCCTTCTCCGCGGCCTCGGTCAGGCGCTGCAGCGCCTGGCGGTCCTGGCGGAGGTCGATGCCCTGTTGCTTCTTGAACTCGTCGGCGATGAAGTCAACCAGACGGCGGTCGTAGTCGTCACCACCGAGATGGGTATCGCCGTTGGTCGCCTTGACCTCGAAGACACCCTCGCCGATCTCCAGTACGGAGACGTCATACGTGCCACCGCCGAGATCGAAGACGAGGATCTTCTCGTTCTCTTTCTTGTCGAGGCCGTAGGCGAGCGCGGCCGCGGTGGGCTCGTTGATGATGCGGACGACGTTGAGACCGGCGATCTCGCCGGCATTCTTGGTCGCCTGCCGCTGAGAGTCATTGAAGTAGGCCGGGACGGTGATGACCGCGTCCGTGACCTTCTCGCCCAGGTAGGCTTCCGCGTCCGTCTTGAGCTTCTGCAGGATCATGGCCGAGATCTGCTCCGGGGTGTAGCGCTGTCCCTGGATTTCGACCTCGACGCGGCCGTCCTTCCCGGCGACGACCTTGTAGGGCACCATCTTGCGTTCGGTCTCCACTTCCTCGTACTTGCGACCCATGAAGCGCTTGATCGAGAAGACGGTGTTCTCCGGGTTGACGGCCGCCTGGCGACGGGCCAGCTGGCCGACGAGACGCTCACCGGACTTGGTAAAGGCGACAACGGACGGCGTAGTCCGCCCGCCTTCGGCGTTCGGAATGACAACCGGTTCGCCGGCTTCCATGACGGCGATTACGGAGTTTGTGGTCCCCAGGTCTATGCCTACGGTCTTTGCCATCTTTTATCGACTCCTTGAGTATGTGCGGGCCCCTGGCGTGAGCCCCGGGGCAGGCTGGGCCGTATATACCCTCGGCTATTGGGCACTAAACGATCCGATCCCTAGAATATTCTCCAGGCTTACATGCGCACGGTGATCGTGGGCTGCGGGCGGGTCGGCTCCAGCCTGGCCCGGCAGCTGAGCGAAGAGGGAGACGATGTCGCCGTGGTGGATTCGAGCGAGGCAGCCTTCAACCGGCTGGGCGAGGATTTTGCCGGCGAGATGGTCTTCGGGTCGGCGGTCGATGAGGACATCCTCCGGCGCGCCGGGACCGACCGCGCCGAGGCCTTCGTGGCCGTGACCAACGCCGATACCACGAACATCATGGCCGCCCAGCTCGCGCAGCATGAGTTCGGGGTCAAGAAGGTGATCTGCCGGATCTACGACCCGGCGCGCGCCGACCTCTACGCGGAGCTCGGCATCGAGACCATCTGTCCCACCACGCTCGGCGCCGATAAGGTCAAACGCTTCTTCGAGAAAGGGTGACGCGCTATCGCATCACCCGGATTATCGGATTCGCTTCCCTGGTGCTCGGGGTGCTGATCCTTGCACGTGACGTCATCGAGGTGCACTCGGTGCCCTATGGCATCGCCGGCGTCGGCCTGCTGGCCTTTGGGGCGTGGCGCCTGCAAGCGGCCGACCGGCTGCGCCCTTGAACCTCGTTCTCAGCCCGCTCGGGATCACCCTGGCGGTCGCCTTTACCGTCGGGCTGGCCGGCACGCTCGGCTGGATGCTGCGGGTCCCGCCACCGGCCCCGCGAGGCGCCACCAGCAGCGTTCGGTCGGTGGAAGCGATCCGCAAAGTGCTCGTGCCGATCCTCGATCTCGGCGCCTCGGTTCGCGCGGTGGAGCTGGCCGCGCGGCTGAACCAGGGGCACAAGGCGGAGATGGTCATCGTGTACGTGCACGAGATCCCGTTGCAGGCGCCGCTCGTGATGCCGGAGAAGGATCCGCGCATTCAGCGCGCCCTCGATGCCGCCGCCTTCATCGCGACACAGCATGCCATCACGCCACGCACCAAGGTCAACGTCGCCCGCCAGGCCGGCCACCGAATCGTCGAGATTGCCCGGGAAGAAAACGCCGACCTGATCGTGATCGGAATCAGTCACCAGAACCGGCCGAATGAGAGTCCCCTGGGGCGGGTCGCGGAGCACGTCGTTCGTAATGCCCATTGCGAGGTCGTCGTCGACCGCGTTCCGCGTCAGAAGGTCTCGCTGATCCCCGCCGAGTTCAACTAGTCAGTCACCCGGCGACCTGGTTGTAGACGAGCACGGTTGCAATCGCATTGCTGAACCCATGCAGCAGGATGGTGTTGGTCAACCAGCCGGTCCGGACGTAGACGACGGCCAGCACCGTTCCCATGTACATGAAGGTCGGCAGTAGGGCCGGACTCACGGCGGGGCTGGCGTGGGCAAGGCCGAAGGCCATCGCGCTGAGGAGCACCGCCGCCCATAGCGGGACTCGGGTCCGGAGCAGCCGAAACAGCATGCCGCGAAAGAACACCTCCTCGCAGATGGGGGCCGCGACGGCCGTCACCAGCAGCGCGAGGAGGAGCAGGCCGATCCCGCCGGGACGCTGCACGAAGATGAGACGGCTGTTGCTTGGAACGACTCGGCCACCGTTGAAGAGCACCGCGGACACTGCGGAAACGATGACGATGCCCAGGTACCAGGGGATCAGCAAGAGCAGGGTGAGCCCCAGGTCGAAGGGCGTCGGCCAGCGCAGGCCAAGCAAGGCGAAGGGCGCTCGCAGCCGCCGAAGCGCCACCGCGATCCCCGCGCCGAAGGCCAG
>JALYYE010000211.1 GCA_030946735.1 Candidatus Dormiibacterota bacterium | reverse complement strand
CGATAGGCCAGCACCGTCCGCCCCCCGGCTTTCACGAGGGCGACGGCGGCAATCTCATCCCAGGGCAACAGCGGGCTCTTTCCCGATCGGCGAAAGATCACACCGTCGTCCGTGAATTCGAAGCGGGGCCGCACCGGGCCGCGCATGGTGAGGAAGCCGATGACCGGCGCAAGGATGGCTGCCCAGCCGATGCCGTGGCCGCCGAGCACGAGAAGGATGCCGCCCAACTCGGTTACGCCGGCCAGCGGCAAGAAGAGCCCCCACGGCAGGCGGGCATTGACCACGCTGCTCATACGACGACGCTGACGCCACCTGCGACGACCTCCGCGCGCAGCACGTTACCGCGATACACTTCGCCATCGACCTCGTGCCACTGGACGTCGGGCGCTTTGATCTCCACCGAGCGCGCCTTGCGCTGCACCATGCTCTCGCCGTCCGCTCGTTTGCGGAAGATGTTCCAGAGGATGCCCGCTCGATCGAGGGCCGTGCGCGGCCGGTAGATGCAGACGTCCAGCCATCCATCGTCGATTGCGATATTGGGCCCGAAGCGGAAGGGCGCCGCGCCGAGCATCCCCGCGTTCACCACCAGGACGACCACCGCGGTGATCCGCGTTTCCTCCCCGTCGGCTCGGATCGTGCACTCGAACAGCGGCGCGCGCGGTAACCACCACGCCCCGGCCAGGAAGTAGGCGGCGCGGCCCAACCAGTACTTGAGCCCGGCGGGCGTGTGGCGCATGACCATGGCGTCGAAGCCGATGCCGGCCGCCAGCGCCATGTAGCCGTCGTTGACGCGGGCCAGGTCGACGGCGCGGGTGGCCGGAAAGTGCTCCAGGGCTCGGCGCGTCGCCTTGCGCCAGCCCGCCGGGAGCCCCAACTCGCGCGCGACGATGTTCGCTGTCCCCAGCGGCACGATCGCCATGGGAATGCCCCGTTCGTGCGCCGCCGCCATCACCTCCGCGACCGTGCCATCGCCGCCGGCCGCGAGCACCAGATGGAACTCGCGCCGCGCCAGCGCCGCGCCGATCGCCTCGACATTCAGACCGGCGCTGGTCTCCATCACCATCGCCTCCCAGCCGAGCTCCCCGGCTAGTTCCAAGAGGCGACGTCCGAAATCACTACCGGTCCGTTGTAGCGCCGGATTGACGACGAAGAGGGCGCGGCGCCGCATCGCCTCGTGGGGCCGATCCACCAGCTAGCCGGCGGCCCGACGCGTCATCCGGTCATGGGCATCGTCGGTATGCGGATGGCCTTCGGGTTGCACGCAGAAGACATCGCCCGGCCGGCACACCAGGCTTTCGAACTGGATCGTGGTGTGCTCGATCTCGAAGTCGTGCGCCAGGACCTCGCGGACCTCGGCGAGGATGTCCTGCGCCTGGGCGACCCGCTGGTCGTCGATCAACAGGTGCGCGCTCATCGCCCGGCTCTGCGAGCCCAACGACCAGATGTGGAGATCGTGGAGGTCGCGAACGCCGGGAACCCGCTTGACCGCGGCCACCACGGAATCAGTGCGCAGATCCGCGGGTGTCGACTCGAGGAGGATGTTGACGGCCTCCGCCACCACGCGCCACGCGCTCCAGGCAATCAGGCCGGCGATAGCCAGGCTGAGCAGCGGGTCGACCGCCAGCCAGCCGGTGATGGCGATCAGCAGCCCGGCGACGATGATGCCACCGGACGCCCAGGCGTCGCCCCAGATGTGGATCAATGCGCTCTTCACTGTGAGATCGCGCCCCAGCGGTTGGAGCGATCGGGCGATCAAGAGCGAGATCAGCAAACCAACGACGGCCGCCGCCGCCATCAGTCCACCGTGCACCACGCCAGGGTCTTGAAGCCGGCGAATGGCTTCGACGACAATCCCGACGACGATCGCGCCGAGCAGCAGCGCATTGACGAGCGCCACGAGGATCCCCACGCGCTGATAGCCAAAGGTGCGCCGCGCCGTGGCGGGACGCCGCACCTGCCGGAGGGCGAATGCTGAGAGCGCGAGCACGACGAGATCGGTCACGACGTGCCCAGCGTCACTGAGCAGAGCAAGGCTGTGCGCGTAGACCCCACCGACCACCTCAACCACCAGCACGGCGACCGTGAGAAGGAACGCTAGGCGAATTCGGGCGGCGGCGCCGGAGCCCACTCGGGCAAGCTGCATCGGCCTTATCTTATTGCGCATTGGCGGATCATCCTGACCATCCTGTGTTTACCCCTGCAGAAGGACAACGACTCCACTGGAACGAGCTTCCGGATCAGGTTCGGCGCAATCTCGAGACCAGGCTCGGCGCCGGAGTCCTGGAGGCCAGGACGCAGCCGGGCGGGTTCTCGCCGGGAGTGGCTGCCCGGCTCAAGTTAGCCGACGGCCGCCGGGCTTTCGTCAAGGCGGTTAGCGCCTCGATCAATCCCGATTCGCCGGGAATTTACCGCCGCGAGGCGCAGATTGCGGCGGCATTGCCAGCGTCGGTTCCTACGCCGCATTTTCTCGATGCTTTGGAGGACGGCGATTGGATTGCACTGATGTTCGAGGATATCGAGGGCACGACACCTCACATACCGTGGCGCCCGGAAGAACTCGAGCGGGTCCTCGCGGCCGTGACCGAGTTGACTGCGCTCTTGACGCCGGCGCCGATCGCCGCCGAACTGATTGCCGACCGGATGCGCGTCATCTTTACGGGTTGGCGCCACCTGACGGCGGACCTCGAGGCAGGCAAGGACGACGTGCGAGGCATCGATCCGTGGGTTCTGCGACACTTTAGCGACCTTGTTCGCCTAGAGATAGCAGCGGAGAGTGCCGCCGACGGGAGCACGCTTCTCCACACTGACATCCGCGCGGATAATGTCCTGCTCACGCCGACCAAGGTCTTCTTCGTCGATTGGCCTTGGGCCAGTCGCGGCGCTGCCTGGATCGATCTACTGTTCATGCTGCCGAGCGTCGCGATGCAGCTTGGCCCGAAACCATGGGAGGTTTTCGACGCCCACCCACTCGGATGCACGGCGCCGGCTGCGGCCGTGACCTCGGTCGTTGCTGCGGTCGCGGGATTCATGATCCAGGGGTCACGCTTACCCCCGCCACCCGGCCTCCCAACCGTGCGCGCGTTTCAGCGCGACCAGGGAATCCCGGCGCTGGAGTGGCTGAAGCGTCGCACCGGCTGGACCTAACCGGAGAGCGCGGCAGCGATCGGAAGATACAGCTGGCGATACCGCAGGTAGGCCGCCTCATAGGCGTCGGCCGCAGCCGGCACCGGCGTCGCGACCAGCTCCGCCGGCGCGGCCAATGCCGCGACGCGTTGCGCATCCGGCCACGCGCCGAACCCGACACCGGCCAGCAACGCCGCACCGAGCGCCGACACGGCGGTGGTCGCCGTCGCCAGCAAGGGCTGCTCGAGGACGTCGGCCAACAGCTGGCGCCAGCGAGGGTCGAAGGAGCCGCCGCCGGCCAGTCGAAGCTCGGACGCCGCCACGCCGGTCGCGAGCAAGGCCTCCGTCCCTTGCCGGATGGCAAACGCCACCCCCTCGAGGGCGGCGCGGAGCAGGTGGCCGCGGGAATGGCTGAGCCGAAGCCCGACCCAGGCGCCTCTCGCCAGCGGGTCGAAGTAGGGGGTCCGCTCCCCTGTCAGGTACGGCAGGAAGACGAGGCCCTCGGCGCCCGGCGAGACCGCGAACGCCTCGTCGTAGACCTCGTCCCAGGTCGCTCCGAGGATCGTGCGGGCCCACTCGAGCGCGATGCCCGCGTTTTG
This sequence comes from Candidatus Dormiibacterota bacterium, assembly GCA_030946735.1. Taxonomy (GTDB): domain Bacteria; phylum Chloroflexota; class Dormibacteria; order CF-121; family CF-121; genus CF-13. The sequence goes on along the minus strand of JALYYE010000211.1, from coordinate 1,960 downwards.
CATCGCCGCCATCGCGTACCAGCGGTCCGGCGCGGCCGCGCGGTAGAGATGCGTTCGCGCGGTGGGATCGATGGCCAGCCGATCGCGGGGCGCGACCACCTGCGCTCCGCTCCCGATCGTCAGTTGCACCGGACCCGGATCCAGCAGGCCGCCCGCGAGTGCGGCGGCGGCAGTGTCGGCGGCACCACCGACCACAGGAAGATTCGGACGGATCCCGAGGTGCGCGGCCGCGTCAGCCGCGAGGACGCCGCAGATCTCCACCGACTCGCGGATCGGCGGCAGGATGTCGATTCGCAAGTCGAGCTCGTCGATCACGTCCTTGGCCCAGTAGTCGGTTGTCAGGTCGTAGAGCAAAGTGGCCGACGCATCGCTCGGCTCCGTGGCCGCCTCATGAATCAGGCGCAGTCGCAGCCAGTCTTTTGGCTGCAGGGCCCAGTGCGCCTTGCGGTACAGCGGTGGTTCGTTGTGACGCAGCCAGAGCAGCGTCGGGCCTGCCATCCCGGTCGCGGGCGGGTTCGCCAGCCGGCGGCGTTGTTCGGGGCTGAGAGTGCTGTAGGCCTCGAGCTGGCGCCGGGAGCGACCATCGGCCCAGAGGATCGCCGGGCGGAGGGGGTTGCCGGCGTCATCGCACAGCACGATGCTGTGCATCTGCCCACAAAGCCCGACGGCCGCGACCTCGGAGGCGTGGTCACCCGCGGCCTCGCGGACGGCCGTGCCAGCGGCCGCCCACCATGCCTGGGGATCGGATTCAGCCCAGCCGGGCTGTGGCGTGGCAATCGGATAGGTGGCGGACCCGGTGCCGACCACCGTCCCATCGACGTCCAGCACGAGCGCCTTGAGCGAGCTGGTGCCTACGTCGATGCCGAGGAACATATCGCTCCTTCCCAGGGGCCCAGGGTGAGCCCGCTGTCGACCCGCTCGCCGTCCCGGGAGCGTGTCGTGCTGATGACGATGCGTCCTCCAATGATCGGAATGCGTGCGGGCGCATCTGAAAGGTTCAGGCCGATCGTTGCGTCGGCGCCTCGCCGCCATGCCCAGACGCCGGGCGGCGACGGCAATTGTTGATACGTGCCGCTGCGCAAGGCGGGCCGCTGACGGCGCACCGCAATGAGGTCGCGGACAAAGCTCAGCGTCGATTGCCGATCGCGCTGCTGATCGGCGACGTTTCGCGCGGTCGTATCGCCGAGGGGCAGCCATGGCCGCACGCCGGCATGGGTGAAGCCCCCGCCTGGCTCCCTTGTCCAGTGCATCGGCGTCCGCTCAGGATCGCGTCCGCGGGGCTCCGGCCAGTAGCGGATGCCCGGCGGATCGAGGAGGTCGGCTCGGGACAGCTGGGTATCGGGAATGCCGATTTCGTCGCCGTAATAGAGCACGGGAGTACCCCGCAACGTCAGCAGACTCAACAGTGCGCAACACTGCTTTCGGTCGTCGCCGCCAGCCCAGCGGCTCATCACCCGGGAGACGTCGTGGTTGGAGACCGTCCAGACCGGCCACCCAACGTCCGGGATCACCAGCTCGCTTTCCGCGACAACCTCGGCCAGCGCCGACGCGGTGAACGGGGCGTGGATGAACGTAAAGTTGAATGCGAGGTGCAACTCGTCGCCTGTTCCATAGAAGCGGCCCATCGTGCGTACATCGAGGACGTAGGTTTCCCCGAGGAGGACGCGCGGTGGACGGTAGGTATCGGCCAGCGTGCGCCAGCGGCGGAGGATCTCGTGCACTTCGGGGCGTTCGACGTTGTAAACGGATCGCTGGCCATGTGCCTGAACCGAGGGTGGATCGTCCTTCGTGGCGATCGGGTTGTCGCGCAGCTCGCGATCCTTGACGATGCCATGGGCGACGTCGATACGGAAACCGGCGACGCCGCGGTCGAACCAGAACCGATAGATGTCGTCGAAGGCATCACGCACCTCGGGGTTCCACCAGTTGAGGTCCGGTTGCTGCGGGAGAAAGTTATGCA
>JALYYE010000103.1 GCA_030946735.1 Candidatus Dormiibacterota bacterium | reverse complement strand
TCCGCGATGAGTCCTGCGGGCAGTGCGTGCCCTGCCGTGTGGGCACCGTCCGACAGGAAGAAGCGCTCTACAGGCTGGCCACGAGTGGTTCGCAGGACGATGTCGCGATGATCTCGGACATCGGCCGGGCCATGCGCGACGCCTCCATCTGCGGGCTGGGGCAGACGGCGTCGGCAGCAACGGAGTCGGCGTTGCGGCTTGGCCTCTTCACCGGTAACGGGAGGCGCGCTCGATGAGCGCGGTCGTGACGCAGGCCAAGCGGCTGATCGGGATCAGCATCGACGGGCTCGAGGTGCGGGTCCCGGAGGGGACGACCATCCTCCAGGCCTGCCGGCGGCAGCAGATCGACACGCCCACCCTCTGCTACATCGACACCCTGCACCCGGTCAACGTCTGCCGGGTCTGCGTCGTCGAAGTCGAGGGATCTCGACCCCTGGTCCCGGCGTGCTCCCGCCCGGTCGAGGCCGGCATGAAGATCAAGACCGACTCGGAACGGGTTCGGCACAGCCGCCGGATGGTGCTCGAGTTCCTGGCGTCGTCCGCCGACATGTCGCTCACCGCTCCAGAGGTCAAGCGATGGATGAATGACTACAAGGTCCGGCCGGAACGCTATGGCCCGCCGGCGGTAAGCGCCGCCGGTGAGCGGGATGGGGCTCGCACCGGTCATCACGAAGCACCGGAATCAGGAGCAGCAGCCTCTGTGCGGCAGCCGGTCAAGATCGACAACGAGCTCTATGTTCGCGACTACTCGAAATGCATCCTCTGCTACAAGTGCGTCGAGGCGTGCGGCGTCGATGCGCAGAACACCTTCGCCATCTCGGTCGCCGGACGGGGCTTCGAAGCACGGATTTCGACCGAATTCGCCGTCGGCCTCCCGCAATCAGCCTGCGTCTACTGCGGCAACTGTATCGGCGTCTGTCCGACAGGGGCGCTGATGTTCAAGAGTGAGTACGACATGCGGGAAACGGGCACCTGGGACGAATCACGGCAAACGGTGACCTCCACGATCTGCGGCTACTGCGGCGTCGGCTGTACGACAGAGCTGCATGTACAGGACAACACGATCGTGAAAGTCACCTCGCCGCTCGACCACGACGTCACCAAAGGCCATCTCTGCGTCAAGGGACGCTTCGGCTTCCAGTTCGTGCAGCGCCGCGACGCCCGTAACCCGCCGGCGTAACTAACCAGGGATGAAGCGCGTGATGGTCGTGCTGCTCGGTTCGATGCTCCTGATCGTGGGCGCCACCGGATGCGGGACCTCCAACGGTTCTGGGGGAACGACGTCCTCGACCGCCCGCCCCGGTTACTAACCAGACCCGGGACATCCCGCGACGGATCCACCTCCCGGTGTGCGGGAGAACGCGTCCCAGCTGGGCAACCTGATCAACGATTTCGACTTCAGCCAGCCGCCGCGGCCCGGGCAGGTCCTCCCAACGACGCCCGCGCCAGGACCAGCTTCATCCGGACCGTACAGCTGATCTAAAGACGGTCGCCCGCCGGAGCGGGTGGCCGACCGCCGTTGAACCTTCTAAGGGGCCTCTCAGGCGGAGTTCACGCTCGAGCCATAGCCTACGAATTGACCATGGACGACGCTCCTATCGCAACACCGCCCGCGACACGGTCAAAGCCGATCTGGCAGCGGCCTGTATCGAGACGTGCGGTGCTCGCCACTGGAGCTGCCGGTGCAACGACGGCCGCGCTCGCCGTGCTCTGGAAAGGTAACGACCTGTCACAGATCCTCGACCGGGTCCGCGATTACACCCACGGCTACCAGGGCGCCCTCAGCACCCCACGGGTTCGGGCGGCCCACCTGCTGCGCCGCGCCGGTTTTGGCGCGACCAGCGCCGAGCTCGAGCGCTACGCAGCCATGACCGGCACGATGATGACGCAGTCGGTGCTGAACTACCAGCAGACATCCAATGCGGCGCTGGAAGCCCAGCTCCCCACGCTCGACCTGACCTCGGCGAAGGGTCCGAGTGCTGGCGCGGTGCAAGCCTGGTGGCTACAACGCATGGTGCAGACCGCCCGGCCACTCGAGGAAAAGATGACTCTCTTCTGGCACGGCCTGCTGACCAGCGGCCTGGACAAAGCCGGCCCCGCACAAATGTATACGCAGAACCAGCTCTTTCGGAAGATGGCGCTCGCCAACTTCGACGACCTGCTGAAGGCGCTGTCAAAAGACCCGGCGATGATGGTCTACCTCGACACGGAGAACAACCGCAAAGGCAAGCCCAACGAGAACTACGCCCGGGAGCTGATGGAACTCTTCACGACCGGCATCGGGCACTACACCGAGGACGACGTGCGCGAGTCGGCGCGCGCCTTCACCGGCTGGACGCTCAAGGGCGGCCAGCAACCCCGCTACACGATGCAGTCGGCCTTCAACCCAAGGTACTTCGACAGCGGACAGAAGACGTTCATGGGAAAGACCGGGAACTTTACCGGCGACGACATCGTCGAGATGCTGGTGCCGCTCCGCGTCACAGCCGAACGCCTCTCCACGCGACTGTTCAGCTTCTTTGCCTATCCCAATCCCGAGCCGGAGATCGTGCGTCACCTTGCCGACACCTTCCAGCACTCGCGCTACAACGTCGGTGCGGTCGTTGCGGAAATCTTCGCCATGGATGCCTTCTATTCACCGAAGGCCTACCGCGCCCTGATCAAGAGCCCCGCCGAGCTAGCGGCCCAGACGCTGAGGGCCATCGGTAGCGACGCCAAAGGGTACGGTGCGGCCGTCGCGGCCTCGGCCGCCATGGGCCAGATGCTCTTTTACCCACCGAATGTTGCCGGCTGGCCGGCCGGCACCTCATGGATCAATAGCTCCACGCTACTCACCCGCCTCAACTTCCTCAACGGCGCCAGCCAGCGGATGCGATCCTCGTCGACCAGTCAGAACCTCGACCAGCTGACGAGCACGCTGGTGGACGCCAACCTCAGCCCGACGACAAAGGACGGATTGCACGCGTTCGCGGCGGCGCATCCCACAAGCCAGGCCGGCTTGCTGTTCATGGTGCTGGCGACGCCGGAATTCCAGGTGCACTGATGGAGATGAGCAACCATGTTTAGCCGCCGCGACTTCATCAAGCAGGGCCTGATCCCCGTGTTTGCCGGCTCGGCCGTGCCGTCGGTTTTCGCCAACGGACTGGCGGCGGCCGCCTCGGACTCTCCCAACGCGGCGCCCAGCGACCGCATCCTCGTGCTGGTGCAGCTTGCCGGTGGCAACGATGGGCTCAACACGGTGATTCCCTTTGCCGACGGTGCCTACCATGACGCGCGGCCCACGCTTCGCCAGGACCAGGGCGTCTTGACCCTCAACAGCCAGCTCGGGCTGCACCCCAACCTCAAGGGCCTCAAGGCCAGCTGGGATGCCGGGCAGCTGGCCATCGTGCAGGGCGTCGGCTACCCGACCCCCAACCTCTCCCATTTCGCCTCGATGTCGATCTGGGAGACCGCCAATGTGAAAAGCGGTATTGGCGACGGCTGGCTTGGCCGCTACCTCAACTATCTCGACCAGGTGGGTGAGTCCCCCAACCACGCCCTCGAAGGCGTGAGTGCCGGGTCGCTGGTGCCACCGGAGCTGCGCTCCAAGACGCCGGTCACCGCGCTGCAATCTTTGAAGACGTTTCGGCTGCAGCCGGTCAACGAGCACGGAACCCAGGTCGACGTCGAAAACCCGCTAATGAAGTTCTATGGCGCCTTCAAAGGCGCCGGCCCGGCACCATTCGGGGCGCTGTTCGACGCCACGCTGAACGAGGCGCTGCAAGCGTCGCACGCCCTGCAGGCGACGGATGCCGGCTACCAGGCGAAAGCTACCTACCCTGCCAACAGCCCCATCGCCAGCTCGCTCAAGCTCGTCGCCGAAACGATCGTGTCGGGGCTGGGGGTTCGGGTTGCCCACGTGACACTGGGCGGCTTCGACAACCATGCTCGCGAGAAGCCCGTCCATGACAAGCTGCTTCTGGACCTCGACAAGGCGCTCGCGGCCTTCATGCAGGACCTGCAGGGGCACGGGCTTGGCGACCGCGTCCTGGTGATGACCTGGTCTGAATTTGGACGGCGGGTCAAGGAGAACGGCAGCGCGGGGACCGACCATGGCACAGCCGCGCCCATGTTCTTGCTCGGCGCCCCAGTCAAGGGTGGACTCTACGGCCAGCAGCCCAGCCTCAGCGCCCTGGACAACGGCAACTTGAAATTCACGACGGACTTCCGCTCGGTGTACGCCTCCGTGCTGCAGGGATACCTGAAGGCGCCCGCCTCCGACCTGCTCGGGGGCAACTACGAAATCCTGCCGCTGCTCAAGGCGTAGACACCGCTAGCATCGGGGCGTGCCGCTGCCGCCTCAAGCGATCGTCCGGCTGAATCTCGGCCATATCTGGCTGGCCGAGATGTCTCTTCAGATCCCGGTGCATGGCTTCTTGATCAAGCACCCGGCCGGCGCGGGGCTGGTCGACACCGGTTACGGGACGCCGCTGGAGCTGATCAAGGACTACCGCCCCGTCAACGCCTCAGTCGCGGAAGCGCTCAAAAAGCACGATGTCGATCCGTCGGACATCCGCTGGGTGATCAACTCACACCTGCATTTCGATCACTGCGGGCAGAACGCCGTCTTTCCGCAGGCACCCTTCTACGTGCAGCGAGTCGAGTACGAGCGCCGACACCGATACCAGGACACGCCCGCGGAGTGGCTCGACTTCGCCGGGGCGCGCTACGAGCTGCTCGACGGCGAGCACGAGATCGTGCCCGGGGTCCGGGTGATCACCACCCCCGGCCATACCCGGGGCCATCAGAGCGTCGCGGTCGACACCAGTGCCGGCGCGGCGCTGCTGACCGGCGATGCCTGCTGGACCCTCAGCATGTTCGAGGGCGAGGTACCGCGGGACGGCATGATGGAAGACGTTCCTACTTTCCATCGGTCGCTGGACAAACTCCGGCAGCTGAAGCCTGCGTCCATCCACTTCTGCCACGACAACCGCACCTGGCGACGCACGGCGAAACCCCCACCCTAACCCTCCCTCACGTTTTGTGCAGGGCGCACGATGTCCGCCGGACTTTTCCGTGACCTCGGTCCATTACCTCCGTGGGTCCAATCGTCGGACAATTCCGGCATGAAAATCGATAGTGGCGATACCGCCTGGGTTCTCGCTTCGGCTGCGCTCGT
>JALYYE010000072.1 GCA_030946735.1 Candidatus Dormiibacterota bacterium | reverse complement strand
GGTAGGCGAGCGCCAAGCGCAGCGTCGCGCGCAGCCGCCCTGATGCGCCTCCAGCCACCGAGGCGGCGCTCTCGAGGAGGCGCACGTTGCTGACGACGGCAAGCGATAAGCCGAGGGCGGTCACGGGAATGGCAAGGAGCAGCTCGATGCCTCCCGATTGCGACGTCGAGCTCGAGTAGGAAAGGGTAAGGCTCGTCAGGGCCCAGGCGGCCATAGCCAGCCCCGCCGCAGTTAGACGAGCCCGGTCCGGGACACGGCCGCGCATCGCGACCGCCGCAAACATGATGAGTCCGGTGCCACCGAGGAGGCGCAGAGGCGCGCCAGGGAACTCAGCCAATGGGTTGAACAATGCGATCAGAGAGACGAACGCGAGACCAAAGGAGCGCAGGCGTGACGACAGCGAACCGCGGTTAACATTCGTTGGGTCCGGCAGATCGCGGATGGCGGCCGCGATCGTCATGTCGGACCGGAGGGCGGAGGCGAGAATAACGGCCGCCAGTGTCACCGCGGCGCCGGCTGCGATCGCCAGGGCAACCGCGGTGGGCCTGACGGACAATGCCACCGTCAGATCGCGGCCGAGCCCAATTCCCCCGCCGGCTCCCACACCGCCGCTCCCCCGTACCGTGCTGGCGACCAATGCCCAACTGACCAGCAGCCCGGGCACGATCCCGAGCACCGCGGCGACCAGGCTGTACACCGCACCCTCCGTGCAGAGAGCCACAATCAAGCCGAGCCGGGAAAGGCCGAGCGCGCGGAGGACAGCGAGCCGCGGCCGGCGCTCCTCGACGAGGGTGGCCATCAGGTTCACCACGAGCACGAGGCCGGCGAGTAGCACGATGATGCTCAACACCCCCGTGAAACCGCCCGTGGCATTGCCGGGATCCTGCTGCTGCCGCGCCGCTGTGATGTCGTCCGCTTTCGCTTCGCGCACCTGGAGTTGGGATGCCTCGGGTACCCGTGTCAGGGCAGCGGCCACGATCGGGACCAGCCGGTGACCGGCATCCAGCTCCGCCTGGCCCTCGCCGGGCGCCGCAATGCGGATGATGTTGACCTGGTGCGTGCCGACTAGGCCGGCCATCGTCTGCAGCGGGGCGAAAACGGCCGGACGCAGGCCGTATGAACCTGGCCCGACGGGTGCGAGGACGCCCGCCACCACGACGTCGCCGGTCTTGGCATCGCCGGTACTCTGCCCGATCGAGACGCGAAGGTGGTCGCCAGCCCTTGCGCCGATCGCCGTGGCGAGCGATTGGCCGATGAAAACGCGACCGGCGCCGAGCGCCTCGCCCGAGGTCTCCGCGCCAGCGACCAGACGAAACCTGCCGAAGGCAGCCTGGGTCGTGGGGTCGAAGCCGATCACACGAACGAACGCGTTGCTCGACCCACGGTCTATGTCGGCGACCGAGCCAACCAGCTCAACGCCGGCCTGGACGCCAGCCGCCGGTTGGCGCACCCGCGGATCGTTCGCCAGCGTTTGCGCGATCGTCGGGTCGAAGTAGCCGTTGTCGGGCGCGCTCACCGTCAGGTCGACCCGGCCCCATGACTGAAACGCTCCGGCGGTTAATGAGTCGTCGGCCGAATTCTGCATCACCTCGGAGACGAGGATGGCGCCCGACCCGATCATCAGTCCAGCCACCACCAGGGCCGACTGCCACGGCCGGCGAGTCGCCTCGCGAATCGCAATGCGCGCAAACAGGGGACGGCGAAACGCGATGATGCCGAGGCCGCCATAAGCGAACAGGAACAGCCCTCCGAAAAGGAGGAGCGGCGTCATGGAGTCAGCTGGCCGGGGCCGCCGAGCGTGCTGGCTGTGGCGGCGCTTCGATCCGACCGTCGCGCATCCTGACCGTGCGTTGTGCTCGGGCGGCGACCGCCGGATTGTGCGTGACCAGCACCATGGTCTGTCCTTCTTTGTTGAGGCGCACCAGCAGCTCCACGACGACCTCCGTTCCTTCCGTGTCGAGGTTGCCGGTGGGCTCGTCGGCCCAGACGATGGCCGGCTGATGCACCAGGGCTCGAGCCACGGCCACTCGCTGTTGCTCGCCGCCGGAGAGCATGTCCGGGCGGTGCTTCGCGCGGTCCGCCAGGCCGAGGGTCTCCAGCATCGCCATCGCCTGTTCCCGCGCCGGGCGCGGCCGCTGCCCGAGCAGGAGCAGCGGAATCTCGACGTTCTCGACCGCGGTCAGGACAGGCAGGAGATTGAACGCCTGAAAGACGAAGCCCATGTGGCGCGCCCGGTAGCCCGTCCGGGCGTTGTCGGACATCTTTTCCAGGTCCGAGCCGTCGACCAGGATCTGGCCCCCATCGATCCGCTCCAGCCCTGAAAGGCAGTTGAGGAGGGTCGTCTTGCCCGACCCCGACGGCCCCACGACCGCGACCATCTCGCCCCGGCCGACTTCGAAGTCCACGCCGCGAAGCGCCTCGACCTCGGTCCCGCTCCGAAAGACCTTCCGGACACGGCGTGCCGTGACGATCGCCTTGTCCGGAGCCTCGGCCCGGGCGACTTCGGGCTCTTCGGTTGTGATCATATTTTCCTTCCTCCCTGGCCAGTATCGAGAGGGTAGCCGCCGCCCGGCGGGTTGTCCATAGCTGTTTGGCTCATTCGTGCACTCGCAGTCTGGCGCACAAAGGCGGCAGCGTCGCCCGTGCCTACCCCCGAATTAGGGGGAAGCTAGCCCTACCGGCACTCGCCCCTGGACCGTCGTCCCCCGACCGGGCGCGCTGGTGACCTCGAGCGACCCACCCAATGCCTCGAGCCGGTCGCGCATGTTTTGCAAGCCGGAGCTACGGACCGCCGATGCCGGCTCGAAGCCTATGCCGTCGTCCTCGACCGCAAAGGCTAGGTTGGAATCCTGCGTCCAGACCCGGAGCCGGACGTGGCTGGCCTGCGCGTATTTGGCAACGTTCTGAAGGGCCTCCAGGCAGCAGAAATAGATGGCGCCCTCGACTTCGCGCGGCTGGCGCGCCACCTCATCGACGTCCAATTCGACCGGCATGGCAAAGCGTCGGGCCGGCGCCTGGAGCGCCGCGCGCAGCCCATCGGACGCGAGCAGCGGCGGGTAGATGCCCCGAGCGAGCTCGCGCAGGTTATCGATCGCCTCATCGGCATCGCGCTTCAGCTGGGCAAGGATCGGACGGGTCTTGCTCTCCGGCTCGGCAACCGACTCGGCGAGACCGACCTTGATCTTGAGCGCGACCAGGTGCTGCTGCGC
>JALYYE010000033.1 GCA_030946735.1 Candidatus Dormiibacterota bacterium | reverse complement strand
GATAGCCTCGAGGCCGTGATGGAAGCCTTGCCGCACGGCCTGCGCACGCTTCGCGGCGAGGTCAGCGACGCGCCCGCCGCGCACCGCCCCCGCTGATGGGTCGTATCAAGGTTGGAATTTCGGCATGGACTGAGCCGACGCTGATCAAGAGCGGTTGGTATCCATCGGACGCGACCACCGCGGAAGATCGGCTGCGCTACTACGCCTCCAAGTTTCCCATCGTCGAGGTCGACAGCACGTTCTATGCGATCCCGAACGAGAAGACGGCCCAGCTCTGGGTCGAACGCACGCCGAAGGACTTTACCTTCAACGCCAAGGCGCATGCGCTGCTCACGCAGCATCCGACACCGCCCGCCAGGCTGCCCAAAGACCTGCGGGAGAAGCTTGGCGATTCAAAGGCCAATCTCTATTTCAAAGATCTGGCACCGAAAGACAAGGAGAGTGTGTGGGATCGTTTCCGGGAGGGCCTGCAGCCGTTGCAGGACGCCGGCAAGCTGGGCGCGATCGTCTTTCAATTCCCCAGGTGGTTCCTGCCCTCCCCCGCTTCCTACCGGTTCATGGAAGACCTGCGGGAGTGGCTACCGGATTTCGGGATCGCGATCGAGTTCCGCCAGGTCTCCTGGATGAAGGAGGAGAGGCGCGCGCGCGTCCTCAAATTCCTCAAGGACCACGGTTTCACCTATGTGGTCGTCGATGAGCCGCAGGGCTTTCCCTCGAGCGTGCCGCCGGTCGTGGCGGCGACAGCGCCACTCGGGATGGTCCGCTTTCACGGGCGCAACCGTGAAACCTGGGAGAAAAAGGGGATCAGCACCGCGGAAAAATTCCGTTACCTCTACCAGCCCGGCGAGCTCAAGCCCTGGGCCGCAAACCTGCGCGACATGGCGAAGCGTGGCGGCGAGGTGCACGCCGTCTTCAACAACTGCTACTCGGACTACGCCGTCCACAACGCCGACGATCTGGCCCAGCTCCTCGCCTGACCGCCCCGCCGAAAGGTTCCCGGCGTGGGCCGAGTTGCATGGTATAGCGCCGCGGCGCAGCTATGCAGGCCTACCAATCCCCTCCGTGCCCCTATTGCGGCGCTACCTGGAACCAACCGGGCGCCCAGGCCTGTGCCAATTGCCGAAACCCCCTGCCGCCGCCCCAGCCCACCTATGCCCCACCTGGCTATCCGCAGGGGCAACAGCCGCCGCAGGGGTACGGTGCGCCGAACTTTCCTCCGCAGAGCTATCCCCAGCAGCCGCAATACCCAGGAGCCCCGCCCGGATACCCCGGCCAGCCTGGGCCAGGCTACCCCTCGTACGGGCCACCGGGGTATCCGCAGCAGCCGGGCCCTTACGGCCCGGACCCTGGTTACGGCGCCTACGCGCCGGCGGGGCAGCCAACTGCCGCAGGTACGACGATCACGCTCTTTGGCCGAACCTTCACGCTGCCCGTGGCGCTGCCACCCGCTCTCGCGCACCACCAGGGGCGGATCGTCCGCGGGGTGGCCAGCCTGGCCATCGGCCTGGTCGTTGTGCTGGTGCTGCTGGTGCTGTTTTTCGGTGTGACTCCGGCGATCGCCTCGGGGCAGCTTTCCGGCGCCAACCAGGCGCTCAAGACGGCAGCGTCGCACCAGGTCAAGATCGATGCCGCCTTCACTCAGGCCTTCACGCTGCGAACCGGCCCGAGCGACCCGAACGCGGCCAGGGCCCAATTCGACAAGCTGGCGCACTCCTTCAGCGATGGGCTCAGCCTGGTCCAGTCCGATGAGGCAGCCGTGACGACTGTCGATCAGCGCCTGTCGATCCTTCAGTGGCTGGCGCCCTCCAAGCGTGACGCCCTGACGGCAGCGCGCTACCGGCTCAACCGCGGCCTCGCCGGGCTGAGGCAGGCAGACCAGGCGCTGACAGCGGCTGCCAACGAGATCAAAGTCATCCAGCCCTATCACGACGCCCAGTTCGATTATGGAAAGATGGGGGCCGCGCTCGCCAAACGCGACCTGGTCGGCGCCGGCGCGCCTTATCCCGACGCCCAGCAGAAGATCGAGCTGGCCATCTCCAACTCACATGCCCCCGGGGTCCCATCGCAACTCGCCAGGCAGGTCAACAGTTTCGGCGATGTGCTCGCGAACACTGAGAGCCTGGTCCAGGCCACCCAGGCCAAGGACACGGCGAGCGTCAAGAAATCCACGGACGCCATCAACGCCGCCCTCAAGGCGATGTCGAGTGCAGACGCCACCGTACCGGCGGATTACGAAACGAGAACGTTCACGCCGATGCAGAGGGCCTACGACGCGGCGATGAAGGCGATCAAGAGCGCGAGCTAGCCGGGCGACGCACGGCGCCGCTTTTCCCGCCGCGCTTCTCGACCAACTCGATCCCTTCGATGGTCATCCAGCGGTCGGTGCTCTTGGCCATATCGACCACGGTCAATGCGGCCACGGCGACGGCTGTTAGTGCCTCCATCTCGGCGCCCGTTTTGCCGTCGCAACGCACGCGCGCCTCGATTCGGATGCCAGGCAGCCGAGGATCCGTCACGCAGTCCACATCGACCAGCGTCAGCATGAGCGGATGGCACATCGGAATGAGCTCGCTGGCGCGCTTGGCGGCCTGGATGCCGGCGATCCGAGCCGTGGCAACCACCTCGCCCTTGGGTAGGTTGCCGAGTAGGATCGCCTCGAGCGCCGGCGCGCTCATGCGCACCGCTCCGCGGGCGCGCGCTTCGCGGCTGGTGACCGGCTTGGCCGTGATATCGACCATCCGGGCCTCACCGCTTGGTCCGACGTGGGTGAGCTTTTTGGCTTTCACCGCAGCGCATCCAGGTCGTCGCGCCTGACGTCCTTCTGCTGCGGGCGGGGGGCTGCGCCTCGCGCGATGACGTGATCGCCGTAGCGGCCACGCAGCTCGTCGAGCTGCTCATCGAGCAGGGCAAGCCGTGACGACCGCGTCTCGAGCAGGCTGAGCTGCGTCGCGCGGGCCTCGAGGTTGCTGACGCCGGCTCCGATCAGGCGGATCGCCCGGGAGGGGTCCAGTTGCGTCTCCAGCAGCTGGCCGAGCGCCGTGGCCAGCTGATCGTCGCGGTCGGTTGGGTAGGGCAGCGTCGCCTGCCGGGACAGTGTGTCGAAAGGTTGATATCGGACCTTCAGCACCACCGTCCGCGCCGATAACCCGTGTGCCCGGAGGCTGTGGCCGACGTCCTGCAACAGACCGAGGGCGGTGGCGCGCACTTTGCCCGCATCCCGTACATCACGGTCAAAGGTGAGCTCGCGCGAGATGCTTTTCGGATCACCCGGCGGCAGGACTGAGCTGGGATCGATGCCCCGCGCATGGGCCCCGAGGAGGCGTCCGTACTGGCCGAAGAGTTCACCCAGCAGCGGGTCCGGAAGGGCCGCCAGGTCACCGATGGTTCGGACCCCGACTCGTTCCAGCCGGAGTACGGTGGCCGGCCCACACCCCGGCAACTTGCCGAGCGCCAGTGGGGCAAGGAACGCCGCCTCACTGCCGGCCCGGACCACGACGAGGCCGCGCGGCTTACGCAGTTCCGAGGCAACCTTGGCGACCAGCTTGCAGCTCGCGACGCCGATGCTGAGATCGAGACCGCAGAGTTTCTTGACCTCGTCCCGAAGGCGGACGGCCACGGTGTCGGGTGGGCCCATGAGCGCGTCCTCCCCGGTGAGATCGAGGTAGGCCTCATCCAGCGCGATCGGCTCGATGACCGGTGAGTAGCGATCGAGGATGGCGAAGACCGACTTCGACGCCTCGCGATACGCGGGGAAGTCGCAGGGAATGAAGACCGCCGATGGACAGAGTCGCCGCGCCCGGCTGAGCGGCATGGCGGAACGCACACCGAACGGCCGCGCTTCGTATGAGGCTGCGGCTACCACGCCCCGCTCGCCCTCGACGCCGGCCCCGCCCACGATCACCGGCCTGCCGCGCAGCTCAGGCCGGCGCAGTTGCTCGACTGAGGCATAGAAGGCGTCGAGGTCGACATGCATGACGACCCGTTGCACGGGCCTATCTTAGGTGCGTGTGTAACAAGCGCGTGACAGGCGCGTATAGGGCGTGTCGCGGCGGGATTGCGGCGCTATGATTCCGGGGCTGGCTAGGCCCGCCGGCGTCCCTGATTCCCGTCCCCCTCTTCGGATCCAACGACAACCCCTCCTTCCGGCGGGCCGCGCTTT
>JALYYE010000020.1 GCA_030946735.1 Candidatus Dormiibacterota bacterium | reverse complement strand
GGGGGTGCCCGTGGCCGACGTTCATCACGCTGATGCCGGTGGCGAAGTCGATGTATTGGTTCCCATCGACGTCGGTGAGGCTGGCGCCGCTTCCTCCTGCCGCGAAGACCGGCATGGTGGATGCCATGCCGCGCGGCAGGTAGCGCTCCCGCTCAGCCTGGAGTTCGCGCGATCGTGGCCCGGGCCAATCGGCCATCACCCGCATTTAAGCACTCGACCGATGGCTCTTGACGACGCCCACCCGAGCCGCCATGCTTGGTTCGCCGCGACGCCGGGGGGACGTACGGGCGCCGTGCGCGGTTTGTAATCATCGATTAAGGAGAGGGCAAGCATGTCTAGCCGCACACCAACGATCGAACGACCGGCGGTTCGAGCCGAGACTCCCGAACTCAAACGCGGAGCGCTCAAGCTGCTCGACACCGTGGTCATCGCCGTTTCTAGCACGGCCCCCGCCTACAGCGTCGCCACGGCGCTCGGCACCCTGGCTCTCGCCGTTGCCCTGGCGGCGCCGGCTGCCATCTGGGTCGGGTTCCTGCCCGTGATGGGCGTGGCGGTCGCCTACTACTACTTAAACCGCGTCGATCCCAACTGCGGCGCCTCCTACAGCTGGGTCGGCAAATTCCTAAATCCGAAGCTGGGCTTTTTCAGCGGCTGGGTTCAGATCCTCGCAAGCCTCATCTTCATGTCCTTTGCGGCGCCACAGGCAGGGCTGGCAACCCTACAGCTCGTCAATGCGTACGGTTTGACGGCAATCGGCGGCCTGAACCTCGACGCCAGCTCAAGCGCCAGCCAGGGCGCCGCCGTGGTCATCGGCCTGCTGTGGCTCGCACTCGTGAGCTACATGGTCATGGTTGGTATTCGTGTCGCGGCGCGCTTCCAGTACTTCTTGCTGGCGCTCGAGTACTTCATCGTGCTCGGTTTCGCCATCCTGGGCTACTTCCACGGCGGCGGCTCCAGCTTCTCCTTGAGCTGGCTCGACCCGCGCACCTTCGGCTCGGTCAGTGCCCTGGCCGCCGGCGTCGTGGTCTCGGTCTTCTTTTACTGGGGCTGGGATACCGCCGCCAACATCAACGAGGAGACCACGAACAGCCGCGAGAACCCGGGTCGCGCCGGCATCCTCGGGATGTTTGCGCTGCTGTTCATCTTCCTGGTTGCGGCCATCTCGATCCAGATGGTCCTCACGCCGGACGAGATCCAGAAGAACAGTGCTACGACTCTGACCGCCTTCGCGAAGAAGCTCGTCGGCGATCCCTGGGCATCGCTGGCCATCCTTGCCTTCCTCTCGTCGACGGTGGCAACGGTGCAGACGACCTTATTGCCCAGTGCGCGGACCGCCTTCTCGATGGGGCGGGACGGCGTCCTGGGCCGAATCTGGGCCCGGGTCCATCCGACCTGGCGTACGCCGGCAATCGGCACTCTGATTCTGGCATTGATCTCCGGCGCGGTCGCGATCCTTTCGCTCCCCATCGGCGGGCTCAACGCTACCGTCGCCGCCGGCGTTACGGGGCTCGGACTGCTGGTTTCCGTCTACTACGGGCTCGCTGCGGTCGCCTGTGCCGTCTACTACCGACGCGCCCTGGCCCACAGCGTAAAAGGCCTGATCTTCGCCGGCATCGTGCCGACCCTTTCGGCGATCGCCCTCTTCGTGCTTGGCGGCTACCTGATCTACAGCTATTGGACGTCAACCGATAAATTCGAGGTCAACGCCACGAACGGCAAGTTCGTGGTGGTGGTCCCCGTGATTGTCATGCTCGCCGGCGTGATTGCGCTGATCTATTCGGTGGCTCGCCGCCATTCGCCCTTCTATCGGCAAACCCGACTGTCCGCAGAGCCGAACATTTTTAGCCAACCCGTCTCCCACTCGGACGGGCGTTAATGCGCAGCCCGGCGGAGCTATCGTTGTTGGCGTAAGGAGGGTTAGCAGAGCATGGCAACCACCGCGATAAAGCGCCGACAGATGTTCATCGGCGGTGAATGGGTCGACGGCTCAGGCAGCGATTCGCAGCAGGTCATAAACCCGGCCACCGGTGAGGTCATTGCTGAGGTGCCGAAGGGCACCCAGGAGGACGTCGACCGCGCCGTGACGGCCGCCCGCAAAGCCTACGTGGACTGGTTCGAAACCGTCCCCAAGGAGCGCAGCGAGATGCTGCTCAAACTGGCCGATGCGATTCTGGCCGACGCCAACCAGATGGCTGACATCGAGTCGGCCAACGTTGGCAAGCCGCGTGCCATGTTCCTCTCGGAAGAAATGCCGCCCTGCGTCGACAACCTGCGCTTCTTCGCCGGCGCCGCTCGCACGCTCGAAGGCCGGGCGGCCGGCGAGTACATGCGAGGCTACACCAGCATGATCCGGCGGGAGCCGATCGGCGTGGTGGGCTCGATCGCTCCCTGGAACTATCCCCTGATGATGGCGATCTGGAAGGTCGCCCCGGCCCTGGCGGCCGGCAACTGCGTGATACTCAAGCCGTCGGAGTGGACGCCGCTGACGGCGCTGCGGCTCGCCGAGCTGACGGCCGATGTCTTTCCACCGGGCGTCTTCAACGTCATCACTGGTGACGGGGAGCCGGTGGGCGCCGGCATCGTCCGGCATCCCGGCGTCGACATGGTGTCGCTGACGGGCGACGTCGCAACCGGCAAAGAGGTGGCGAAAGCCGCCTCGCAGACCTTGAAGCGTGTGCACCTCGAGCTGGGCGGAAAGGCTCCGGTCATCGTCTTCGACGACGCCAACCTCGACGCGGTCAACGAGTGGGTGAAGATCGCCGGCTTCTTCAACTCCGGCCAGGATTGCACGGCAGCCACCCGCGTCATCGCCGGTCCGAAAATCTACGACAACCTGCTGGCCTCGCTGACCAAGAGCGTGCAGTCCGTCAAGGTCGGCAACCCACTCGAGGAAGGGATCGAGATGGGACCGATGGTCGCCAAGGAGCAACTCGAGCGGGTCGTGGGGTTCGTCGACCGCGCGCGCGAAGGCGGGGCCAGAGTGCTGGCAGGCGGCGCCCCGATCCCCGGCCGCGGTTACTTCTACCAGCCGAGCCTGGTCACCGACGTCAAGCAGGACTCCGAGATCGTCAAGAAAGAGGTCTTCGGCCCGGTTGTCACGGTGCAGCGCTTCAAGGACGACGACGAGGCGATCGCGTGGGCCAACGACGTCGACTACGGGCTGGCCGCGTCGGTCTGGACGCGTGACATCGGCCGGGCGATGAACGCCGCCCGCCGCCTGCAATTCGGCACGGTCTGGATCAACACCCATATCCCCCTGGTCAGCGAGATGCCGCACGGCGGCTACAAGCAGAGCGGCTACGGCAAGGACCTCTCCATATACTCGCTTGAGGAGTACACGAACATCAAGCACGTCATGACCGCTATCGACTGATCACGCGCTGAGACACAGTCCGCGGGGCTGGTCACCCGCCCGGGACGGTAACTTCGATCAGCGGACTGTAGTCGACCATGACGTCGACGTCGTTGCGCTTCCAGTTCCGCGCCACGTGCTCCAGGACCTGCCGCCGCTCGGCCGG
>JALYYE010000415.1 GCA_030946735.1 Candidatus Dormiibacterota bacterium | reverse complement strand
CTATGTGAGTCAGTTGTGAGGTCGTGCGACGGGTGTCCGCTGGAGTCCGCCAGAGTCCGCTGGAGGCCGCCACGTGACTCTGTTTAAGAGTCAGCTGCTCTACCAACTGAGCTATGCAGGCGCACCGGTAATTGTATTCGTCGAATTGTCCTCCGCGTGTCGCCGCGGCCACGGACGTCCACCGGCGTTGTTGTCAAACTGTTGTCAAACCCGAAAACTGTTGTCAGGCCTCAGGCGTCGAACTTACTCGGCGGTCTGGTTTAGAGGTTGTAGGGACCGAACCTGGCCCACGCCACGACCAGCGCCAGCCCCAGCAGGACGAAGTTGATTGAGAGGCGTGAATCTACTTCGCCCCGCCGCGCATGTGTCGCGATCGCGCCGATCATGATCAAGACCAGGCCGACTGCCGCCGCCGCGCTTAGAACGGGCACAATCCTCAGGACGCTCGGAAGAATCAGCCCAACGGCCGCCGACACCTCGAGACCTCCAATGGTCTTGACCTGCGCATCGGAGAGATCCTCGACGAAGGGCATCTGAGGCTGTAGCTCGAGACGCGGCCTCATCAGCTTCATTCCCCCGGACACCAGGAAGATAAGGGCCAGCAGGACTTGAGCGACCCAGACTGCGACATTCATTTGAACAATCCTCCAAAATAGTTGAAACTTGTAAGCGCTAAGCGAAAGCCGCACCCAGGTGGCTCATCAACCGACCTTTAGGAGGTCACCGGTCATGTTGGCCGCGAAGACTCGCCCATTGCCGAGATAGCTGTCGGCGTCGGCGCAGCCCGACGGCGACCCGTGAGTGTCAGGAGGAGCGCGTCGCGGCTCCCTCCCCCGCAAGTGTTCCAGCGAGGTATGGCAGGGCGCTGGAGGACCTGACTGATCACTCAAATGGCATCCCTCCTCCCCAGGAAGATGACTCTTCGGGTCGTTCGGTCATGCGGCGATGGCCTCCACGATGCGCAGGGGGCCGGCGGTATCGATGACGGTAGGCTTGGTGAAGCCAGCATCTCTAAGGAGCTTGCTGAGCTGCTCACCGGTCCGCTCCCGGCCCCCCGTCACCACCAGCATGATCACGTCGAGCGTGTGGCCCCGCCGGTCGGAATGCACATCGCCCAGGACGTTCTCGATGATCAATACCCGCGCTCCGGGTGAAGCCGCCTGGTGGATAGCTTTGAGGATGGCCGCCGACTCGGCATTTGCCCAGTCGTGAAGCACCTCCATGAGGATGTAGGCTTCCGCTGTCGGCAGCGGATCGACGAAGAAGTCGCCGGCGCGTGCAGTGAGCCGCTGGCGGTCGATGGAGAGCTTATCGACCACGTCGGGAAGCTCGAATAGGATGCCCTCCGCGCTGGGCACGGAGTCCAGCACGGCGCGAAGCAGATGCCCATTGCCACCCCCGATATCCGCGATCGTGTCGAACTTGCCAAAATCGTAGGCCGCGAGCACGGCGGCGATGTCTGCGGCGGCCTTGGACGTCATGGCCTGTCCGAAGATCTCGAATTCCCGGGGATGCTCGTGGAGGTAGGGCCACCATCCGGTCGGAGTGACTAGGTCCGTGGAGGGCAGCCCTGTCCGGACTGAGTCCTGGAGCCGCTCTAACGCCGCCTCAAAGATGGGCAGCCCCATCAGGCGGGCGAAGGGTCGCATGGACATCGGATGGTCGCTCCTTAACAGCCGGGACGCTTCAGTGTGTCTGTAGCCGTCAGCGAGCCTCTCAAACACCCCGTATGTCGCCAGCAGGCTGAGCAGACGATCAAGGGCGTCGGCATTCGCCTCGCAGGCGGACCCCAGCTCGCTGACGGGGACCGGATAATCGCCGATGTGATCGGCGACACCGAGCTCGGCTATGACCAGAAGTGATTTCGACACGACGGCGTCGGTGGTGAGGGTCCAGACGGTCTCGTGCGGTAGCTGCGCGGTCATGGTTGCTGTGGACATTGGGAACCTCCTGAGGTCTGATGTTCCCTCGCACTCTAGGCGGCGTCTGGCGGTCTGCCATCCGCCGAATTACTCAGCCGCGCTACTCATTTTTCGCATAGTCATCCAGGCCGCGATCTGGCTGCGATTTGCCAGGTCCAACTTGGTCAGGATGTGCTGGACGTGGTTCTGCGCGGTGCGTTCGGAGAGATGGAGCCCATCGCCAATTTCTCGGTTGGTGAGGCCTCTCGCCACGAGCTCGGCCACCTCTTGTTCCCGGTGTGTCAACGGCGACGGGAGTCCGGCGGCATCGAGGCGCTGGAGGAGGCCGGTGGTCTTCGAAGCGAGCGGTGGCATGCCGAGCTCCGCAGCCGCACGGGCCACATCCCCGAGAAGGGACCGGGCGCGGATGAGGTCACCGCGTCCTTGGCGACGAGAGAGCACGAGCGCGAGCTCGTACCGAGCCTCGGCCTGAAAACCGTCGGCCCCATTGATCGCACACGCCCGCACCGACTGCTCCAGGTCGGACACCGCCTCGTTAAGCAATCCCAGGTGTCCGGCTGCAACCCCGAGCCACAATGCGACGGGCCCAAAGTACCCCATGGCGCCCGCCCCCGCCCCACTGGCTACGTGGCGGCCGCGATAGGGCGCAAGCCGACCACGCAGCGTCTCCAGGTCTTCGGACATGCTCAGCGCCATCGCCACCCCGATCCCGAAGGCACACGCGAAGAGATAAGCGTCGTCGGGCGGGCGCCAGCCGGAGACCGGGCCGAGTGAGCGGTAGACAACAGCGGCCTCGGGCAGCCGCTGCACCTCCGTGAGAAGGAGGGCCGACGCCAGCGTCGGCACCACCCCCTCGGCAGGGAAGATCGCATCGGCGATCGTGGTGTCCAGGCCATGGACGGCGAGTAACTCCTCATCCTGCCCTGCGTGGTGCGCCACACACATCAGAGCTGCGCTCAGTGGAAGGATCCCGATCCTGTGACCGGTCGAGGCGACGGCTTTGTGCGCCTCGCGAGCGAGCCGGCGTGCATCGCCCAGGCGGGTTTGCGCCTGAGCCAGCACAGACTGTCTGCGGAGGAGGTGCCAGCGCGCCCAGGGCCCGCCTACCTCACGCACGACCGGCCCCAGCACCGCTAGCAATCGAGCCACGTTGAGGAGGTCGCCCCGCTCGAAGGCGGCGTCGACCCGCCACAGGGTTGCCCACATCTCCATGCTCGGGCTCCGACACTGCTTGGCGAGCACGAGCATCTGGTCCGCGATATGCTCCCGTTCCTCCAACCCGTCTGGTCCTCCGCACACCAGTCGGCGGGACTGTAGCGCGGCCACCAGAGCGTCGCTGTCACCCAGCTGCTCGGCCAACCGCAGTGCCTCCGCGCTGTGGACACCCGCACTCTCCGGGTCGCTCAGGTACATGCACGCCTCGGCAAGTCGGGCGGTCACCCGCGAACGCAGGCCGTCGTCGGACAGCCTCGGCAGGCGCAATGACTCCTCGCAGAGGCGCTTGACGGCGACGTTCGATTCCTTATCGCTGAAGACGACGCCGAGGACCAGGGCCGCTTCTGCCATCAGGTCGGGGCGGCTGAGCCGGCGGGCGACGGCGGCCGCCCGGAGGCAGGCGTCAAGCCCGCCGGTAACATCAGCAGCCGCGTGCCGCGCCGCGCCGACGGCTACGTAGAGGCGGCATCGATCGACATCGCCAAGGCCGGGGCCGCCTACGTCGAGCGCCAATTGGAACAGTCGCGCAGCCTCCTCGAAGGCGAGGCGGCGCATGGCCTCCTCGCCGGCTTGCTGGATTCTCCTCGCCGCAAAACCTTCATCCCCCTGCACTGCGGCGACCGACCAGTGGCGCGCGAGGTCAAACAGGTGGTCGTCGAGCTGGCCTGCGTAGAGTTTTTCGATGGCCTCAGCAGCCCCGCGGTGAAGGCGGACGCGTTCGGCCGTCCCAATGCCAGCCTCGATGGCATCGCGGACCAGGGCATGGAGGAAGCGATAGGTGGCGGGGGCCGGGCCGACCTCAATCAAGCCTGCGGCGACGGCCTGGTCCAGCGAGCCGAGGGCGGCGCTCACCGGGCACCCTACGATGGAGGCGACGAGCGGCACCGGGAACTCGTGCCCCACGATCGATGCCGCCTGCAGTAATCGCACGCCTACTGATGACAGACGGCGTAGGCGGGCATCGATGGCGTCTCTAAGGCTCGCCGTGACCAGAGAG
The DNA here is from genome assembly GCA_030946735.1 of Candidatus Dormiibacterota bacterium. GTDB lineage: Bacteria > Chloroflexota > Dormibacteria > CF-121 > CF-121 > CF-13. Next base: position 2,357 of record JALYYE010000415.1, on the reverse strand, counting down.
GCTGCTGCGCCGATAGGCCGCTCCGCGACCACCCGTCCCACCTCGCTCACGAAGAAAGGATTGCCCCCGCTCAGTGCGTGCACTTCTTCAGCTTCAGCATCGCTCACGTCTCGACCCAACAACGAGGTGAGCTGGCGGCGAACCGCCGGAGTGGCCAGGCCGGTGAGATGCACTTCCCTGGTCACCGGCTCCCGAAGGAGATCCGTCACGATCGAGGAGTGCTCCGGCTCGGTATCGCGGTAGTTCGCGATGATCAGGATGCGTTCGTCGGTCAGAGTCCTGGCCACGTGTTTGAGGAGCAGGAGTGAGGGCCGGTCAGCCCAGTGGATGTCTTCGAGGACGATGACCATGGGACGGAGTTCGGCGACAAGTCGTAGCAGCCGTCCCAGCGCGTCGAACTGCCTGAACCTGTCCTCGGACGACACGCTCCCGCCCGATGACAGGTGAGCGACTGCTGAACCGGTGGCGGGGAAGAGGTCCGGTGAGAGCCGGCCGAGATCGGCCGTGAGCCCGTGCTCGCCGGCGACAGCGCGCAGTTCGACCACATCTGCGATGGCGCGGACGATCTGCAGCCAGGGCCAGTACGGAGGCGCCCCTTCCCCCTGGACGGCGCGGCACCAGATGGCTCGCGCTCCCTTCGCCGTTGCGAGCACGGCACCCTCCTCGGCCAGCCGGGTTTTCCCAATTCCCGGCTCGCCACGACACAGCACGAGCCCAGGGTGCCCGTCGATCGCTGCCTGCAGCCACCCGCCGAGAGAGGCCATCTCACTTTCCCGACCGACCAAATCGGCTCGAACTATCAGCACCCCTCCCGGAGGCACAATACTCCCGTGTCCGGTGCCGACGCCTGCCGATTAGGGAGGCGTCCGCTGAGCGTCCGCGGACCGTCCGTTGTGCGTCCGCTGGAGCTCGGCTACCGAATACAAGCGCCCAGCTCGGCGCGAGGGTGGAGTTCAAAACTTGTACGGTTGGGGACTCCACTCAAAAACAAGTTTTGAACCGGGCTGGCGGCACCCAACCGCCGAGCACTCATGTGGCCGTAGGCTGTCGGGCGGGCGCCAAGAAGACCGGTCGTGCCCGTGGCACCCAGGTGCGACGGGCGAAAATGAGCATGCCCAGGCCAATGAATCCCAGCGGCCAGACGAGCGCGACCCCGAGGTAGTCCCACGGCACCATGTGGGTGAAGCCGCCCGCAACATACGCTTGAGTGGCTCCAAACGAAGGGAAATAGGTGAGGACGTCCTTGTTGGCCAGCGGGTTGCCCACCGGGTTCTGCATGAACGTGTCGACGAGGCTGACCATGATGATCACGAAGAAGCCCTCGAGCTCGCCACGGACGAGCACGCCGAGGAGAAAACCGAGGGCTCCATAGGCGATGCCGGTCGAGGCCAGGCCAAGAAAGACGACGAGGACCGACTCCGGTCGGAAGAAGAGCAGCATCACGAGGGTTGCGTAGCCGGTGACCGCACATGTGGCCACCGCGAGTGCAGTGAGCTTGGCGGCAAGGAGGATGCGCTGCGGGTAGCCGCAGAGCACCAGGCGATGGTCGAAGCTGATGCCTCGTTTGGTGGTGCTGAAGATGAGAAAGCCGACGATGAGCGTAATCGCGTTGAGTCCCGCGGTGAGCACCGTAATCCCTTGCGAGTCCACGCTGAGGAAACCTCCCGTCGGACGGAAGCGGAACGAGACGGGGTCGTGCGGCATCGTTGCCACCATCAGCACGTACCAGAGCGGCACGAAGACGACGAGGAGGAAGAGCGCGGTCCGGTTGCGCAGATACTCCGCGGTGATGTAGCGAACCGCAGTGCGATAGCGGTGGGGATGCGGGAGTGGATGCCTCATGGCCGGTCCTCCTGCACCCGACCGGACCCGAGCCGCAGGATGCGGTCGAAGCGCTCGCGCTCGAAGAGCAGATGGGACACCACCACGATCGAACGGCCCTCCCTGGTGAGGTCCCCGACCAGCTCCCAGAAGCAGAGGTAGGTCTCCCAGTCGAACCCCTGGTATGGCTCGTCGAGGAGCAGCACCGGAGGACGCTGCATCAGCGCCAGGGTGAGATTCAGCTTCTGGCCGGTGCCTCCGCTCAGTGCCCTGACCGGGGTGGCGCGATACTCGGAGAAGCCGAGCCGGGCGATGAGCTGGTCGGCGTAGCCGAGGTCCAGGGTGTCATACGCCGCGGCGAAGTAGGCCAGGTGCTGATCGACGGTCAGGGCCTCGTTGAGCACGGGTAGCTGCGGGCAGTAGCCGAGTGGAGCGTGGCGGATCACCACGCCGCCATTGGGGCGAAGCTCACCGGCGAGGATGCGTAACAGTGTCGACTTGCCCGATCCGTTCTCGCCGACGATTCCAACCAGCGT
>JALYYE010000401.1 GCA_030946735.1 Candidatus Dormiibacterota bacterium | reverse complement strand
AGATCGTCTCGGGAACGGTGCTGGCAAGTCGCGCGCCACTGGTGATCGTCCCGGCGATGAACGATGTGATGCTGACCCAGCAGCCCACCCAGGATCACCTCAATGCCCTGCGCGCACGGCGCGCGGTCATCGTGGAACCGGCGAGCGGGCGCCTGGCCTCGGGCAAGTCCGGGGTCGGCCGCCTGGCCGCGCCCGAGCGAATCGTCGCCGTCATCGAGGCGGTGCTCGCGGGGCGCCGCACGCTTGACGGAGTCCGGGTGGTCGTTAGCGCCGGTGGTACGAGGGAAGCCGTCGATCCCGTGCGCTACGTCGGGAATTTTTCCAGTGGCAAGATGGGCCGCGCACTGGCCGAGGTGGCGGCGGCGCGGGGCGCCGACGTGACCCTGGTCACGACCGTGCCATCCAACCCCGAGGGAATGGCGGAAGTCTCGGTTGGCAGCGCCACCGAGATGCTACAGGCCCTCGAGAAGGCCTGCGCCAATGCCGACGTGCTGGTGATGGCGGCCGCGGTGGCCGACTATGTCCCGGAACAGGTGGCGGCCTCGAAACTGCGCCGCACCGACACGTCGATGGACCTGCGACTGCGTCCCAACGTCGACGTCTTGAAGAGCCTTGGAGCTCGTCCCGGGCTCTTCCGCGTCGGCTTTGCGGCGGAAACGGAAGACCTTCGCGCCCAGGCGCAGCAGAAGCTCAGGGCCAAACAACTGGACATGATCGTCGCCAACCAGGTGGGCGTCGACGGCCAGGGACTGGCGAGCGACTTCAACGCCGTCACCATCGTGACGCCCGCCGGCGTCGTCGCCGAGGTGCCAAGGCTCCCCAAACTGGAGGTGGCCGGGCGGATCTGGGACGCGATCGATGCCGGGCGGAACCGCGGCGCCTGAGACGGGGCTGCGCCCGATCGCGCAGGTCGCGGTCGAGGCGCGCGTTGGGAGCCAGACCGGGCTCTTCGATTACGCCGTCCCGGAGGCGCTAACCGGCCTGATCGAAGTGGGTCACCGCGTCCGGGTGCCCTTCGGGAAGCGGACGGTGACCGGTTTCGTCTATGCGCTCGATCAGGGGCCAACGGTCCTTACGCTGAAACCGATCGAGGCGCTGCTCGATGCCGAACCGGTGCTGCCGTCGCCGCTTGTGGAGCTGGCGGGCTTCGTCGCCGCCCATTACCTGGTGCCGCTCGATGAGGTGATCCGGGCCATCGTTCCGCCACGCGTTCGCGCCGTCGTCAAGCGATCGGTGAAGCGTCGCCGGCAGAGCCGCATCCTGCGGCAAGCGGCGGCGATCAGTGTCTCCGGGGCGACCATGCTCGAACCGGCGCAGGAAGCGGCCCGGGAACGGATCGCCGTTGCGCTCGCGCGCCAGGAGTCGGAGGTCTTCCTGCTGCACGGCGTCACCGGGAGCGGTAAGACGGAGGTCTACCTGGCCCTGCTCGAGCGAGTGCTGGCGGGCGGGGGCCAGGGCCTGGTGCTGGTGCCAGAGATCGCGCTGACCCCGCAGACGGTGGGGCGCTTCGCCGCGCGATTCCCGGGCCGGCTGGCTGTCCTGCACAGCGCCCTGACCGAAGCCGAGCGGGCCGCCGAGTGGTGGCGGATCCGCCGCGGCGAGGCGGACATCGTGATCGGGCCCCGCGCCGCCGTCTTCGCGCCGCTGCCCCGGCTTCGGCTGATCGCCATCGACGAGGAGGAGTCCTCGGCCTTCAAACAGGACCGCATCCCTCGCTACCATGCGCCGACCGTTGCCCGCTGGCTGTCGGAACGCACCCGCTCGGTACTGGTGCTGGGCAGCGCTACGCCGAGCGTCGCGACCTATGCCGCCGCCCTCTCGGGACGCGAGCACCTGCTGGAGCTGCCGCACCGCGCCCAGGGGCGGCCCCTACCGCCAGTCACGATCGTCGATATGCGCGCGGAGCTGGCGGTGCAGCACTTCAGCCCGCTGAGCCGCGCCCTGCAGACAGCGATCAGTGGCTCGCTGACGCGGCGGGAGCAATCGATCCTCTTCCTGAATCGCCGTGGGCTGGCGACCTTCGTCCTCTGCCGCGATTGCGGCCAGGCGCGCGAGTGTCCCCACTGCAGCGTGGCGCTCGTCCACCACGCAGCGTTGGGCCGTCTGCAGTGTCACTACTGCGGCAGCACCGAGCCGCTTCCGCGACGGTGCCCAGCCTGCGGCAGCCGCTACATCAAGAGCTTTGGCGTGGGCACGGAGCGGATCGAGCAGGAAGTGCGCACGCTGTATCCCGGTGCGCGGGTGCTGCGGCTCGACCGGGACGTGATGAAGACGCCGGACGCGGCCGACCTGGTCTTCGACCAGATGCGCTCGGGCG
>JALYYE010000192.1 GCA_030946735.1 Candidatus Dormiibacterota bacterium | reverse complement strand
AACGCGACCCGATCCGCTAGCGGCTTAGCGGCTAACCACCGGTTCGAGCCATAGAGGCCGAGGCGCCGCGGCCAAGAGTCGCAGGTTTGCGTCCGCTCGCGTTGTCAACGATTTAGTGAATACCCGGCCCAAGAGATCGGAAAGCTTGCGCTCATTGGAGGCATGCGCCTGAGCCTGGCCCGGGTCCTTGCGGATCACGACGAGGAAGACCGTCGGCAAGATGGCGGCTCCTCGCCAGCTCCCACTCCCCTCCCACTCTGGAGCTGGTGGACGCTCGGGTTGTTGGCAATAGCCCTGGCGCCACGTCTCATCTACCTCTTTGCCATCTCGAATCCCGAAAACGCTGGCGACGGGCTGTATACGGATGTCTACCAGCACTGGCAGATCGCCTACCTCACCAAAGAGATCGGATTGAGCCACGGCCTCCGCCTCTGGGACCTCAAGGGTGTGGAGTACTTCTGGGGAAGCCTGCACCCGATCGTCCTCGTCATCCTCTTTTTTGTCAGCGGCTCGACAGACATTGTGCTCGCCAGGATCCAGAGTCTTGCCTTCGGATCGCTCGGCGTAGTGCTGATTTTCCATCTCTGCCAGCGCTATTGGAACCTCTCGGTTGCTGTTGCCGCGACGGCTTTTGCAGCTATCGCGCCCACGAGCATCTTCAACGATTCGTCCGGGATGCTCGAACCGATGGGAGTCAGCCTGTCGCTGCTCGGCATCTGGCTGCTGCCGAAGCGCTCCCTCGGCGCTGGCATCGCTTGGGGGCTTGCCACCGCGGCCCGGCCCGAGGCCTGGCTGTCTTCAACCGGGCTTGTCCTCGCGTCGTTTCTGCGGCCTGCGACCCTCCGCCGCTGGCTTCCTCTGCTTCTCGGGTTCGTGGGCGTCATGGCCACCCAAATGGCGTTCCTCAACGCCCGGACCGGAAACCCGATTTATCCGCTGTACTGGAATTACCTCGCCAATGCCGGGGGCCTGTGGATGAAGCCGCTGATCGCGAGCCAGCAATTGGCGAGGCCGTGGTTCGTAGCCCTCTGGGCAATGGCGACCGCCGGCCTGCTGACGACGCTCTGGCGCCGGCCGCGATCGTACTTGCTCTTGCTCTATGGATTCGGATCATGTGCGCTGGTCTTCGGTTTGTTCGGCCTGACGGCATTCATCACCGAGTGGTACCCGTGGCGGTGGATGATGTGGATCCTCGCCTTCCCCTACGACTTCGCCGCCTTGCTCGTTGCGATCGGCTTGTTCGTAGTCGTGCCTCGCTATCTGGGAAGGGGAATTCGGCAGCTCACCTGGCTGACGGCCGGGGTCCTGCTGATCGGCGTGCAGCTGACATGGATCCCGATCGAGACGGCGTACACGAGCACAGCCTCGGCCTGGAACACCGATGTGGCCACGGGACGCTACATCGCGGGCATCTTCGGTCAGCCTGACTATCGCGGCGGCCGGCTCAACCTGCCTCCGCCCGACCATCCCGCCGTCACGTATGCGCTCGTGCACTACGGTGGGCTCGAGGGCCGGCAATTCATCAGCCAGCTGTACGACCCCTTCTACTACCTGCCGGCTGGCTACCACTACGCCGATCATCCGTCGACGGCGGGCACGCTCCTCCAATGCTGGCTGTCCACCACCAAAACGTCCATCTTGGTGATGCCCGACGATCGCGCAGATTACGTCGCCTACACAGCAGACCATCCGGCCTGGTTCGATATCGTTGGGCGAGTCGCTTATTACGGCTGGACTATCGAGGCCGTCCACGTCCCTGCGCCATCGCCGCAAACATGCGCGCAGTCGGCTCTTAACGCTCGAGCCGGCGGCCGGTAGGATCCGCGGGCCAGACGGCTATGTCGGTTGCGCCGTCGAGGAATCAGTCGCCGACTCAAATCTACAACTTGTTAAATCTACACTCGGGACTGAGCGCTCTTGGACAGGTCGTTGCCCACTGGCCAGGCGTCCTGGAGGTGGGTGGCGTGGGCGCTCCCTCGGTTTTTCCTGGTCTGAGTCGGCATCGCGCGGGCCTTGTCGGCATGCCTGTCCGCGAAGTTGCTCGCCTTACGGTCGAGCTCGGCGAGGAAGCACGCGAGCTCGTCGCGAGCGCGCTCGGCCTCAACGTCCAGCGAGTTGATGGCAAAGATCCGCCAATAGCGGAGGAGTGGCCAGACCACCTCATCGTGGTGGACCCGGAGGTCATAGATGCCAGCCATCGCAATCTGGGCTGCTTTGCGAGCGAAGTTCCGGATCGTGGCTCCGGGCATCTGAAAGTCCCGGACCTCGGCAGCCACCGCCTTCACCGCAGCCGACGGATCCAGCTCCAGCGCGGCAGCCACGGCATCCCGGTAGAAGA
>JALYYE010000375.1 GCA_030946735.1 Candidatus Dormiibacterota bacterium | reverse complement strand
AGCCCGATCCCGATCCTGATCTACAACGTACCGACGCACATGGGCTACGACCTCGGTGCGGAGTGGATCGTGCGGCTGGCGGGGCACGTCAATATCGCGGGAATCAAGGACTCATCCGGTGACATCGCGCGGCTCCCCGGATTGCGCAAGACCCTGGGGCCCGACTTCGTGCTGCTCGCCGGCGCGGGCGAGAAGCTGCTCGATGCCCTCGAAGCCGGGGCCGACGGCGCCATCGCTGCGCTCGCCAACCTGGCCCCCCATGCCTCCGCCGGTATCCGCCAGGCCTGGCTCGAGCAACGGCTCGACCAGGCGCGCCAGTTGCAGCACACGATCGCACCGCTGGGTGAGGCCTTGAGCGGCGGCTACGGCGTCCCCGGGCTCAAGGCCGGCCTTCGCCTGTTGGGGTACGACCATGGCGACCCGCGACTGCCGCTGCCTCCGTTCCCGGCAACGGAGCTGCCCGCCCTGCGGCGCCTGCTGGAGGACGCCAAGCTCATGCCGCGAGCGCTCGCCTCGTGATTCCCCTCCGGGACTACAACCCGACCCGCCGGCCGTCGCTCCTGACCTGGGGCCTGATCCTGATCAATTTCGCGGTGTATTTCTACCTGGCGCAAAACCCGGTGATGGATGAGAACGCCATAGCGCAGTACGCGGTCATCCCCGCCAACATCACGGCCGGGACGCACCTCGGCACGCTAATCACCTCGATGTTCCTGCATGCCAACCTGCTGCACGTGGCCGGCAACATGCTGTTCCTCTGGATCTTCGGCAATAACGTCGAGGACCGCCTGGGCGAGATCAAGTTCGTGATCATCTATTTCGCCTCGGGGATCGCCGGCAGCCTGCTGCAGGTCGTCATCGACCCGACGTCGACCGTGCCAATGCTGGGTGCAAGCGGCGCCATCTCGGGAGTCCTGGCGGCGTACGTCGTCTATTTCCCGCGGGCGCGCGTGCTCACCTTCATCGTTCCGTTCTTCTTCATCACGCTGTCGGCGTACATCTTCATCGGCTACTGGATCGCCTTGAACGTGCTGCAGGCGTTCCTCAACATCGGCGTGTCGGGCGGCGGGGTCGCCTTCTTCGCGCACATCGGCGGCTTCGTCAGCGGGTTGATCCTCGCGATCCTGCTGCGACCCCGCGACCATCCGGACCCCCACCCGGGCTACCCGGGGTATGTGTAGTGGCGGCCAGCGCCGCGCGGACGCGCTAGCGAGCGTACTGGCGGATGCGACCGCCGTCGACGCAGTACAGCCGGTCCGATACGGGGAAGGCCGCTTCACGGTGACGTTCCTGGACGTCGTGGCGGAGCCGTCCCATCAGCTGGGCCCGCTGTCCGGCGGCGATCAGGGAGCCGCGCTCGGGCACACCGACGACCGGCACGTCCTCCAGCATCTCTTCCAGCCAGGCCCAGACTTCGGGGAGGAGCATCAACGCCGCCCCGTAGGGCCGAGGGTCGACGTAACTCAGCATCAGCATCTTCGTACGGCCCTCTTTGTCGGTTTCCAGGCCGGTGAACTTCATGCCGTTGCGGAACATCAGCGCCAGGTTGCCCAGCGCGATGACTTCGATGTGGTCCCGGCCGACGTTCCAGGCCGCCAGGTCCTGCGGCAGCAGGTAGCGCATACCCTGGGCGTAGTGGGCGGCGTAGGTCACGACCATGTCGTTGAGCATCCGGCGGTAGACGACCGGCCCACCGGCCGACTCGAGAAAACTCGCCGGGCGCAGGACCGGAAGGATCAGTGGGGCGCCGAAGAGCGCTTCACTGTCGCACTCCTGGTCGAGCCGGCGGAGGCGCGCGGCGAACAGCCGGTCCAGCGCGCCCGGTTGTTCACGGTACTGCTGGTAGAAGGCGTCGAGGTTGAAGCGCAGGTCGCCTTCGCGGACGCGGCGAATGGTCAGCTGAAAGGGCTCCGGTCCCTTCTTGACCGTCCAACCCGGGCGCAGCGCGACCAAGCGCTTGAGCACGTGGTTCTCAAAGTCGTGGGCGTTCATTGTCGTCTGCTGGCCCATTGCCGATGTAACGGGGTCCGCAAGTCAGGCTTGCAGGCCGCCAGCCGCGCCGGACATGCCGCTTAGCCGCTGGTTCCGCGGGCGCGCGCCGTCGCTGCGAGACCGGGTGGTGAAAGGTCTACAACAGGCTCGCGACGGTCACGCGGATGGCGCGATCGAAACAATCGCCGAAAGGTTTTCGGATGCGCTGGAGGAGCTGCGGGCCCTTCAGGAACAGGTGGACGCCGGCTGGCTGCGGCTGGCCGCCCGGCTCGCCTACCGCGCCGGCGACATGCCGGCGGCCGCGGATTTCGCCCAACAGGCACTCGCCGGCGAGGAGGACGCCGCGACATGGAACTTGCTGGGGCGGATCCGCGTCTGGCTCGACGATGGCGAGGCCGTTACGGCATTTGCGCGCGCGGCGAGGCTACGCCCGCAGACGTACGGGGTTCCCCACCGTGTCTCGCGCGACCACTTTGCCCGCCTGGCGGAGGAGGCGCTCGCCGGCATCCCGGAAGCCTTTCAGACGCAGATGTCCAACACCATGATCGTGGTCGATGACCTGCCAGACATCGACGCCGTCCGGGAGGGAGAAGATCCGGACCTGCTGGGACTCTATGAGGGCGCGACAGTGCT
>JALYYE010000189.1 GCA_030946735.1 Candidatus Dormiibacterota bacterium | reverse complement strand
TGCTGGCGAACCTGCTCGACCTGCGGCTGCTCTCGTGGATCTTCCGTAACGCCGCCCCAGCCATCCTGGTCGGCATCATCGTCCTCTTCCAGCCAGAGATCCGTCGGGCGCTCGACCAGTTCGGCCGTATCGGCTTCATCGGCCGGCCGATGGCGCACTACAACCTGCAGATCTTCAGCCGGATGATCGACGAGGTGATCCGGGCCACCACCAAGCTGACCCAGCGCTTCACTGGTGCCTTGATCGTGTTCGAGAAGGAAACCGGCTTGGAGAACTACGCCAATAGCGGCATCCGGATCAATGGCGAGCTCACGGCGGAATTTCTGGAGGCGATCTTCTTCCCCAACTCGCCCCTCCACGACGGTGCCGTCATCGTCCGGGGGAACCAGATCCTGGCCGCCGGCTGCGTGCTGCCGCTGGCCGAGGAGGGGACCGTCCGCGAGCGGATGGGAACCCGCCACCGCGCCGGGCTCGGCCTCTCGATGCAGACTGATGCCGTCGTCCTGATCCTCAGCGAGGAGCTCGGCCAGATTGCCGTGGCGCATGAGGGAAAGCTGCTGCGCAACCTAGACCCCGACCGCCTGCGGCAGGTGCTGACGTCATTGCTGCAGCCTCGTAGCGAGATCCATCGCCCGCCGCTCCCGGTTTGGCGTCGCTAGCGCCGGGCCGGGTAAGATAACGTTCCTGCTCGCGAACCTTCGACTCAAGCTGTTGGCGATCGCCTTCGCTGTCGCGCTCTGGAGCGTGGTCGCCTACGCGCAGAATCCGACCCAGGACCACAAGTACAACCTGAGGATGGACACTCCCGTGCTGCCCGCTGGGCTGGTGCTGGTCGGCGATGTGCCGCAGGTGACCATCACCGCGATCGGGACCACCGACCACATGCGTTCGTTCGACTCTCTCCTCCGCCTCAACCCGGGCATGCTCCACATTACGGGGAATTTTTCCGGCACCCATGTCGGTAAGAATGACGTGCCCGTTCGCGTCAACAACTCCGACCCGACCATCAGCATCGTCGCGCCGAGTTCGGTGACGGTCGCGATTGATGAGCTGGGCACGACGAACCTGCCGGTTTCGATCGAGCGGGTCAAAGCCCTGGCGCCCGGGTACCATGAGCTGACCGCTGCAACCTCTGTGGCTCCCGCGAGCGTCCGCATCGATGGGCCGAAGACCCAGATCGCGGGCATCCAGGCGGTGGTTCTGGTTGAGATGGACGCGGTTAACGCCCCCGGCTTCAACCAGCCCTTCTCGGTCGTCCTCTGGGACCAGAACAAGAAGCCTGTGACTAAGTCGATGACGGTTAGCCCCGCTCAGGTCACGGTGAAAATGGTGATCCAGGCGGATGCCATCACCGTCAACAAGCCGGTGGGCTTTACCATCACCAGCCAGCCGGCTGCTGGCTACCGGATGAGTAACGTCCAGATCGCGCCGCTCGAGGTTCAGGCGACCGGCCTGCAGAACACCCTGGCCGGCCTGGTGCTGCTCGCGACGGACCCGATCGACATCACCGGCGCCAAGGCCGACGTGGTCAAGACCGTCACAATCCGGCCGCCGGACGGGGTCACCACCAATCAGAAGACCGCTCAGGTGCACGTCTTCATCTCACCCATCCCCGGGGTATCGCCGTCCCCCGGACCGTAACCTTCTGGCGACGCGCCCGTTTCACCAAAACACCGAACTGAGTTCGCTCGTTTGAGCGTGTCCAGAATGGGAACATAGGAGGCCGCGGGTATATGTGCGGAATTATTGGCTACCTGGGTGAGCGCTCGGCGGCGCCCATCATCATGGAGAGCCTCAAGCGGCTCGAATACCGCGGCTATGACTCCGCCGGCGTCGCCATCTTCAACGAGGCGGACGGCCAGACCTCCGTAGTGAAGAGCGCGGCCAAGGTCGACACGCTGGTCGAGCGGCTCACCGAGGAGATGCCCCAGGGGCGTCTGGGCATCGGCCACACCCGCTGGGCCACCCACGGCCGTCCCACCGTCATCAACGCGCATCCCCACACCGACTGCCACAAGCAGATCTTGGTGATCCACAACGGCATCATCGAGAACTTTGCCGAGCTCCGTAAGGACCTGCAGGCGAAGGGGCACGTGTTCATCTCCGAGACCGCCACCGAAGTCGTCCCCCACCTGAACGAGGAGTTCGACAAGGGCGACCTGGTGGCGGCCGTTCGGGAAGCCCTGGCAAAACTGCGTGGCGCCTACGCGATGGCGATCTTCTCCCAGCGCGACCCCGACCTCTTGATCGGCGCCCGGCTCAATGCCCCGCTCGTGGTCGGGATCGGGG
>JALYYE010000356.1 GCA_030946735.1 Candidatus Dormiibacterota bacterium | reverse complement strand
TCGATCGAACCCTGAAGCACTAGGGCTACGCGTCGCTTAGCAACCGGGTGTATGCCGTGGCAAGCAGCAGAATGATCACGCCATAGAGGATCTGCTTGATCGGCTCCGGTGCGTCGACGAGCGTAAGAATGCTGTTCAGGACGGTAAGGATCAATGCTCCGATGATGGTTCCCGAATAATTGCCGCTGCCGCCAAAGATCGAGGTCCCCCCGATGACGACCGCGGCGACCGTGGGGAGCAGGAAAGTGTTGGCCAGGCCGAGGTCTGCCGTGTTGATGGTGCCGGCTAGAACCAGACCGGCCACGGCGCTCAGCAAACCGCAGAGCGTGTAGTTAACCAGGCGGACCTGCCACACCCGCACGCCCGCCAGGCGACACGCGGCGGCATTGTCGCCGATGGCGTACAGCAGCCGTCCGAACCCGATCCGGCGAAGTCCGACGATGATCATGACGGCGATCGGCGCCCACAAGAGCACGCTCACGGGGATGAAGCCCAACACCGTGCCGGCACCCAGGGTGTGAATGAAACCGGGAACGCTGGGAACGCTGGTCACGGCAAACTGGCTGTAGACAGTCAGCCCACCGGTCACGACCAGGGCCATGCCGAGGGTCATGATCAGCGGCTGGGCCTGGAAGACGGCGATACCCAGGCCATTCACCAGGCCCACGGCCACACCAACGGCGAGGCCCAGCAGCACGGCCTGCGGATCGCCATGCCGCGCATTACTGGCCATGATGTAGGCGGCAGCGGTGGCGACGTTCGCAACGGACAGATCGATGCCACCGGTCAGCATCACCAGGGTCTGCCCGGCGGCGAGGATTCCGAGCGGTGCGGCGAAGAGGACGGTCGTTCGAACCCAGTTGGGCGTCACGGCACCGGGCCGGATGGCTTCCAGGAGTCCGACGAGGACCAAAAACAGGAGGCTCAGAACGACAATCGGATGCTCCTGGAGATAGCGGCGCAGTCCGGCGCTACGGAACGTGGCAAACGGTCGCTCGGAACGCGTGGCAGCCCTCACGCCGGCTTCCGCCTCAGGGCGGCCAGCCCACCGACCATCACGACGAGAACGATCACGACTCCCTGGATCACCTGGCCGTAGTTCGGATCGATGCCGAGAAAGATGAGGTCGCCCGGAATGAGCGTCAGGATGAGGGCCGCCGCCATCGGGCCCAGCATCCCACCTTTGCCGCCCGCCAGGCTGACGCCGCCGAGGACGATGGTGGCAACGCCGCTGAGGGTATAGAAGGTGCCGGATAAGGGCGACCCGATGCCGGTCGTCATCGTCAGGGCGAGGCCGCCGGCCGCGCTGAACGCTCCGCTCAGCGTGTAGGCGAGGACCCGCGTGAGAGGAAGGTTGACGCCGCTCGCGTGCGCAGCCGTGCGATCGCTGCCGATCGCGTAGAGGGCAAGGCCGGAGCGGCTGCCGCGGAGCGGCACCCAGACGACCGCCACGACCACAAGCAGAACAATCAAAGCGTTTGGGATCCATGGCGAGAAGAAGGTCTCCTGCGCCATGTTCTGGAACTCCAGGGGCGCCCCGCCCCCGGGCTTCTCCAGAATGAGCAGCGCCACACCGCCCCATACGAAGCTCATCGCCAGCGTTACGACGATGTCGGGGACACGCGAGAAGACCACGAGGGCGCCGTTGAACGCGCCGGCGACACAACCCAGGATCAGGACGAGAGCAGCGATGAGCAGCGCGTCGCGAAAACTGTTGTGCAGCATGGCGCGCGCAGCGAGCACGTTGGCCACCGCCATCATCGGTCCGACGGTGAGGTCGATGCCGCCACTCAGGACGACGACCGTCTGCGCAGCAGCCGCCAGCGCCAGTGGCAACGCACCGAGGGCCAATGACTTGATATCGAAGGCGCTGTAGGTGGGATGGATCGCCACGGTGAAGATGAGGAAGGCCAGCAGCAGGGCATAGACGCCGATCGTCCACCCATGACGGCGGACGAAGCGGGGCCGGACGAATGGAATCGCGAAGCGGCCGATAGCCATCTAACTGGCCGCCTCCGCGGCGAGTCCGTGTGCGGCGCGCAGCAGCGTTGACTCATCGGCGACCTTCGCCGGCAACACCTGGACCACGCGCCCACCGAACAGCACGATCACCCGGTCGCAGGCGAGCGGAATCTCAGCGAGCTCGGAGGTGAAGAGCAGGACCGACGACCCCGATGCTGCCAGCTCGCGCAGGAGCACGTAAATCTGGCGTTTGGTGCCGATGTCGATGCCGCGCGTGGGGTCGTAGCAGAGCAGCGTCTGGAACCCGGCGGCGAGCCAGCGGGCGATCGAGACCTTCTGCTGGTTGCCACCACTCAGCCGCCGGACCTGTGATTGCGCTCGGGTGTCGACCCGCAAGCGCTCGATCGCCTGGTTCACGCGCCGTCGCTCGGCCCGGGCGTTGATCGGCCCCCAGCGCGCGATGCGGCTGACCAGCGGCAGGGCGATGTTCTCACGCACCGAGCGCTGCCGCAGGAGCGCCTGCATGCGATCGGCCGGAACCAGGACCAGGCCCGCTCGGATGGCATCAGCCGGGTGCCGGAACACGGCCGCCCGGTCCTCCACCAGGATCTCGCCGCCATCGGGGCGGCGCACGCCGGCCAGACAGTCGAACAGCTCGCGCTGGCCCTGGCCCTCGAGAGCCGCGACGCCGAGGACCTCGCCCGGCCGGACGGTAAACGAAACGTCCTGGAGCATGTTGCCAGCCCGCAGGCTGCGCACGTCGAGCCTGGCCTGGCCGGCTGCGCTGCCCAAGCTCGTCGGGGCACGCTGCGCCTCGGCTCGCGCCACGTCCGCGGCGACCGCTCCCAGCATGAGGTCGACGATCTGGGCCTCAGCGCCGCGCGCCGGCTCGACCACGCCGACGGTCTCTCCATCTCGGAGCACGGTCGCCCGGTCGCAGAAGACACTCACCTCGGCCAGGCGGTGCGATATGAAGATGACGGAGCGACCTTGCTCACGCCGGCGGCCAACGACGTCGAAAACGCGCGTGGTCAGGTTGGCCGGCAGTGCCGCCGTGATCTCATCCAGCAGGAGCACGTCGGGCTCTGCGGCCAGCGCCCGCGCCAGGTCCAGCAGCCGCAGGCTGGGCGCCGACAAATCTCGCGCATTCGTTCCGAAGTCGACCCCGCTCATTCCCAGCTCGGACAGCCAGTGCCGCACGGCATCCACCCTGGTCGCGGTGAGGCGAAGATTCTGGAGGACCGTCAGGTCTGGAATGAGCGCCGGGTCCTGGTACACGGGCATCAAGCCGGCCTTGCGGGCCTCCGCTGGTGAGCCAATGACGCGAACCTTGCCGCGCAGCGCGATGGTGCCGCCGTCTGCACGGAGCACGCCGGTAAGCACCTTGACCAGCGTGCTCTTACCCGCTCCGTTTGCCCCCATGAGGGCGTGAACTTCACCCGGTCGGATGCTCAGGTCGGCCGAGCGCAGCGCGACCACGGCGCCGAAGCGCTTCGACAGGCTGGACACCTCCAGCAGCGGCGAGAGATCGCTCATGCGTTCACATCATCTCGCCTTGTTCCCCTCCGCCCTCCCCCGACTGTGGGGGAGGGCACGAGGGGGTTCGATCGATGGGTCGCTTACGACTGACAGGCCACCAGCTGCGCCTTGCTGTATGTGGTGTAGGGCGCCACGCCGTACTGAACGCTGTAGTACGGATCGAGCGATTGGTCGTACTTCGACTGCAACGTGCTCACACCGCCACTCGAAGTGTTGTCCCAGACCTCGGGCGTGAGCTTGATCAGTTTCGGGTGCGACTTTCCGTTGAGGACGTCGAGCGCCACAGCGAGGCCGGCGCCGCCGACGGGTGGTGGGTTGGTCACGGCCGCTCCGACCAGTCCTTGCGACTTGAGCGAAACGAGCTGCCCGACGAACTTATTGTTGTCCGCGCCGACCGTCGGCACGAAAGGCTTTTTCGCCGTCTGGTAGGCATCGACGATGGTGGCATCGATTCCCGACGTCCAGATGCCGTCGATCTTCTTACCCGAGCTGAACAACGTGTTGATCTGCTGCGCAGCCGGATCGAGCGACCACTGCGTGAAGGTCGTGGCGACGATCTTGATGCCGGGATAGTTGGCGAGGGCTGCCGTAAAGCCCTGATGACGGTCGGTATCGGCGGGCACCCCGTCGATGCCGCGCATCTCGACGACGTTGCCGCTGCCTTTCAGTTGCTTGAACAGCCAGTCGGCCCCCAACTGTCCGTACTTCACCTGGTCATTGGAGAGGACATACGCCTCGGGGGCGGAGACCGCCTGGTCAACCGCGACCACGACGATCCCCTTGCCAGCCGCTTCCTTGATCACCGGGTTGAGCGCGTCCCGGTCAGATGGGTTGAGGATGATGGCGTTGACGCCCGCCGAGATCAGGTTGCGAAGGTCGGCGATCTGCTCGGCCGGACCGCCGTTCCGGTTGGCGACCGTGACCTGCGAGACCATGCCCGAGACCTTGCCCTGGGCCTTGATCGAGCAAATCATTTCTTCGCGCCAGCCGTTGCCGGTCAGGGTGTTGGAAACGCCAACCTTGTAGGTCTTGGTGCCTGCGGTCGTGCTGGAACCGCCGCACGCAGCCAGCAGGTCGACCACGCCGAATGTCAATACTGCCGCACCCATCGTTTTGCCCGCGCGCTCGACGAACTCGCGTCGCGTCCAATGCTTGTTGGCCATGCTTCTCCTCTTCTTATCGAACTCCAATTATTTCGGACCGCCGCCCCGCTTGCCGTTTCTTTACTCCCTTAGGCACCTCCTGTCAAGGCCCGCGCCAGCCGACGCGCGTGCTCCCGGTAAGCGGCGTCGAAGAGTTCCCGCGACCGCTGCTCGTTGACCACCGTCGGGCTGGTGATCACGGGCAGCATTGCGCCGCGGTCGGTGAGCAGCTGGGCCGTCCGGACTTTGATGGCGTTGGCCACGGCCACCGCGGCGAAGGTCGAGCTCGGTCCCACGGGTGTATCCAGCCCTTCCAGGGTGCACAGGGCGTCTGAGGCCGGGGTGCAGAGGTCGATCACGACATCGGCTTCGTCGAGGAGCCGTCCGCCCACCTCTGGTTTGACGGCGCCCGCGGTCGACTGGGCGACGGACGTGATCGCGATCACGGGCAGCCCTCGGCGTCGGGCGCCCCGGGCCATCTCCACGGGGACCGCGGGGAGCCCGCTCGCGGAGAAAACCATCATCGCGTCTTTAGGGCCGAACTGAAAATTTTGCAGGATGACCTCGGCGAGGCCGGGCACACGCTCGATGAACATGGCCTGACGCTGTCCGTTGGCGCCTACCACCTGCGTGTGAAACGTCATGGAGAGCTCCACGATCGGGTTGAACCCGGGGTACGACCCGTAGCGCGGAAACATCTCCTCCACCGGGATGCGCGAGTGTCCGGTGCCGAACAGGTGGACGAGCCCGTCGGCGGCGATGGCATCGGCGCAGATCTGGCTGGCGCGCTCAATCACCGCTGACTGGGTGGCCTCGATCCGATCGAAGATGGCACGCGCGGCAGAGAACCAGGTGGTCATGGTCTCCTTAGCCAACGACTCTTGGGTCGATGGTGACCGGTTCCCAGCGACCGCTCTTCATCGACGCGTAGGCGGCGTCGATGACGCAGTTCACCACGTAACCGTCGATGAAGTTCTCGCGGGGCATGGTCTTGCGATCAAAGCAGTCGACGAAGTGACGCATCTCTTCGTGGTATCCGTACACGCGGGCCTCGTCCGGAATCGGGAACACCCAGCCGGTCTCGGCGTCGGCCTTTTCCATCAGATAGCCGGCGCTCTCCTCGATGAAGGCGCGGACGCGGGTCGAGCTGGTGTCGGTGACGATGCGGCCCTTGGTGCCGTAGATTTCATTACGCAGCTCCATCCCGCCCTTGGCAGTCCAGGAGGCCTCCGTCAGCGAGGTGCGGCCATCATCGAGGCGCAGCAGGAGGA
>JALYYE010000181.1 GCA_030946735.1 Candidatus Dormiibacterota bacterium | reverse complement strand
TCGGATCGTTGATGTTGATCCGCACGAAACCGGTGCTGCTGGCGATGTCGCCGGGGTCCCAGAGGTCGACGCTGACCGTCAACCCGGCATAGTCGGGTGTGAGCCGGAACAACTGCATCGAGAAGCTACCGCCCGGGCCGGCATCAAATGGGGTGAAGAAGGACATGTCGTCCCAGGCCGAGACGGCGCAGGTTGCGCAGGTGCTGATGTTGGGGTTGACCGCGCGGACCGCGTACGCCTTGTGTCCGGTCTGGCGGTTATTGGTCAAGGTCCCGTTGTTGTCGAGGGCATCCACCCGCAGGCGGTAGTTGCCGGGCTGCAGGACGCCGCCGACCAGGTAGGGATTAGGGAACGTCTGCAGCGAGACCAGCTGGTTGTCGTTGCTGCCAACGTAGGTGGCGACGTCCGCCCAGTTGTGGTAAATCAGCATGTTGGACGGCGCCGTCCCACTGTAGAGCTGTGTGACCGTCTGGTTGACGGTCGGCCCGCCCATCACCTTGTACTGGTTGGCCGCCTGATTCCAGTTGCGGGCGTCGATCGGATAGACGGTCATCTGCGAGATCATCTGGTCACTCGCCCGGATGAACACGTTGTTGACGCGGAAGAGCGTATAGCGCATTGCGGTGTAGCGTGTCTGGTCATTGGGGTCGAATGGGCCGCCGTCGTCTTCGTGGAACCATTGGTTCCCACCGACCGAGCAGGTCCGCGCCGCAGGGTTGGAGTTGTTGTTATCGCAAAAGTTCGCGCTGCCGCCGGTGCCGTCGGGTGCAAAGGCGGCGTTGTAGACCTGAATCTTGCCACCGGTTCCGCCGTTCGGGATGGTGATCCGGTAGTTGTAGCCGCCGAGGTCCCGCAGCGTCGCGTAGCGCGGCTCGGAGCCGTTGCTGAAGCTGATCTGGTGTTTATCGTCCGATGCCCCGTAGCCGCCGCCCAGCGGGTCCGGTGTGTAGGCATCCCCCTGGCTGCGGTCGGTGGCCCAGCCCTCCTCGCGCATGAAGGCGAAGCGGGTCCGCCCCAGATCGCCCAGCGATGAGCCGATCTGGCTGCCGGGCTGGCCCAGTGAGATGGGCGGGAGGTAGGCGGCGACGGCGGTCCGCGCCACGCGGTAGGTCGAGAATCCGAAGAGTTGCATGAAGAACACGGGGGCATTCCGGGAGACCGTGACCTTGAGCTGGTTCGGGTGCCCCCCCACCACCGCCGGAGACACGCTCACGCCATTGGCGGCATCGGCCGGATCGAAGGCGTTGCGCTTGGCCTCATCGACGGCGCGGTCGGTGGCATCGTTGCGTGAGCCAACCGGGACCGCCGAGGCCGGATCGAACTGGTCGGGCATGAAGACCACGCCCGACAGCGCGGCGGCCGCCGCCGCCCGCTCCGCGGCGATGCTGTACATGTAGCCAACCGCCAGGTCGACCGCGATACCGACGCCGCCGATAAGGAGCGTGCCGGTCAGTGCGAGCAGCACGATTGCCTGCCCGCCCTGCTTCTTGAGCCGGCGCAGCACGCCGGCCGACTGGTTGTGTTGCTGGTGTCTCTTTTTCATATGAGTAGTGGGGCCGCCTTCATGACCGCGTAGTCAACGAGCTGCATGTTGCTCGGGAAGATGCCGGCCGGCGGCGTGTATGTCCAGAGGATCCGCACGCCAATCGAGGTCTCGTTGGGCGGCGTCTGCTGGCGGTTCGAAACAGGAAACGTCTGCGTGCCCGGAGAGATTGCGCCGCCCGCCGAGATGAAGTACTGATCGACGGGGTCACCGGGTGTATAGCTGCCGTCGGCGCGGGACGGCGAGTAGATGTCGATTTCAGTTGGCGTCGCGGCCGTCAGGCCCTTCGCCACCGCGAGGACGTTGCGGACGATCTGGGTGTCAACCGCCGCCGTCGTCAGGCCGGTGGTCTGCGACCCGCCGATCTCCGCCGCCAGGCGCGCTCCCTGGCGCACGGAATAGCCGGCGGTGATTTTGTCCGAGATCATGACGCTGGCATCGAAGCCACCCATCAGCAAAAAGACGAGCACCGGGATGACCACTGCCATCTCGGCCAGCGACTGGCCTCGCTTGCGCTGCGTGGGGTGTTGTGAAAGGACTTTCATTTTCAATAGCTCTGTGGCTCGATCCGGACGTAGGAAACAGCCGTCGTTCTGAGCGGCCCGAGGGGCGCGAAGAACCCCGCCTTCCAGGTGTAGGTGTAGTTGACCGTGACGCCGATGAAGTCGCTGGTGCCGTTGCCCACGTTGCGGCTGGAGGCCGGCCACGGCGTGCCGTTGATCGGGGTGCCGTCCAATTTGTACTTGTTGGTCTTCGCGACATCCGGCGTCAGGTTGCCGTTGCCATCCTGGTTCAGCTTGTAGATGTCGACCTCCTCGACGGTGAACAACTGCGTGCCGCTGACGATGTTGCGCACCGTCGCTACCACCTGGCTGTCGGTATTCGAGACGTTGCCAAGGGTGGCGGCGACCCGCGAGCCTTCCGCGGAGCTGTAGCGGGCGGTTCCGACACTGAACATGAGAAGCGCACCGTCTAGGACGCCCATGATCAAGACCATCAAGACGGGAACGACCAGGGCGAACTCGGTGAGGGTCTGGCCGCGTGATGGCGCGCGCTTCCCCGAAGACCTTGCGGCTTCCATAATCAAGCAACGCGAGGCAGTGGGTCGACATTCGCAAGTGAAAGAAAGCGCACGGCTTTGTGCCCGGTCCGAGAAGCGTCCGTAAAGGCGCCGTACCTGAACCTCGACCGCGTTACAATCGCCCAAGCTTGAACGTGTCCAGGTCGTTGCAGCGGCTTCATCCGGCCTTGGTCATCGCCCTCGGACTCCTCTCCGCCTGTGGTCCGGCGCCCACCTCCAATACGGCCGGGACCCCGAACGCCTCGGCTTCGCCCACGCCCGCGCCGGCTTCGGGCTACCGCCTGGTCTTCACGGCCTCCACGCCCAACGCCAGCGAGATCTTTCTCTACGACTCGGCCAGCAGCACGCCCCAGCAGCTTGTGGCGCTGGGTCCCGGGGCTCCCCCGGAGGCTCGTTTCGTCTCGCCTCAGAAGATCGCCTACGCCGAAAATCCGATCTCCGGACCGGCCAAAATCATCAGCCTCGAACTTGGCACACGCGCGAAGTCGACCGAGGTCACCGTCAACGGCTACGTACCGGCCTTCGCCTACAGCCACGACGGCTCGATGCTGGCGTATCTGCTGCACGACACCTCGGGTTCGGGCAAGGCGTCGCTCCACGTCCGTCGCGGCGGGCAGGAAACGACGCTGAACCTCAACACGGTTCCCGGCCGCGGGATCGGCCGCGATGACGAGGTGCGGCTGGAGTATGCGCCCGACGACAAGTACCTCCTCATGGTCGACACCTTCATCGGCAACCAGGGCCAGGCGCCCGAGACGGGTCAGTTTCTGGTCCTGCGAGCCTCCGACAACACGGTCGCCTTCCTGCCCCCCTCAGGGGTCAGCGCCAACGCCACCATGGCAACCTGGGCGCGCCACAAGGATCGGGTGTATTACCGTGACGCGGTCGGGGTGCGAACGTGGGATGCCGGTGCGACCAGTGTCGGCACGCTGGCAACGGCCCTCCACTGGTACGACCCGGCGACCGCCACCGATGACCGCTGGCTGGCCTTCACCGAGATCGACAGCGGATCCGCGCCCCACGTTCGGCTGTACGACCTGCAGAGCAACCAGGCGGTGGCGACCGCAGCGGCGGCCCGCTCACACCCGATCTTTATTACCGGCGACACCATCTGGTACCTGGAGGAGCAGCCGTGTACCAGTGAGTGCCTTGGCGGTCCTTCGCAGACCTCGGGAAAAGTGCTGAGTTACAGCCTGAAGAGCAGGAGCGAGACGGCCTTACCCTTCAGCGACGTGCATAGCCTGTCGCAGCTGTCGGTCTTCTCGAATTAAGCGGGCGCCATTAGCTGGCGGAGCACCATGGGTAGCACACCCCCGTGGCGCAGGTACTCGACATCCGTCTGGTTGTCCAGCCGGCAGACAACGCTGAACCGTTGCGCCTCGCCCGACGCCCCGGCCGCCTCCACCTCGATGCGCTGGCCGGGTTGCAGCCCGGCGGCGAGCCCGCGAATGGTAAACGCCTCTCTCCCGCTCAGGCCGAGCGAGCGGAGCGATTCGCCGCGGAGGAACTCCAGGGGCAGAATGCCCATCCCGACCAGGTTGCTGCGGTGGATGCGTTCGAAGCTTTCGGCGATCACGGCCCGAATGCCGAGCAGGAGTGGTCCCTTGGCGGCCCAGTCGCGCGAGCTGCCCGATCCGTACTCTTTGCCGGCGATGGCGATCAGCGGCACGCCCTCGGCACGGTAGCGCTCGGACGCGTCGAAAATTGTCATCTCGTGGGCATCCGGCAGATGGGTCGTCCAGTAGCCCTCGCGGGAGGTCAGCTGATTCCGCAACCGGATATTGCCAAACGTGCCGCGCACCAGGACCTCGTGGTTGCCGCGCCGAGCACCGTAGCTATTGAACTCGCTGCGCTCGACGCCGTGCTCGAGCAGGTAGCGCCCGGCCGGGCTGTCCGGCGGGATGCTCCCGGCGGGCGAAATGTGATCGGTCGTGATCGAGTCGCCCAGGATGACCAGGGCCCGCGCCGCGACGATGTCGGTCAGCGGTGATGGCACGGGGCGCATGCCCTCGAAGAAGGGAGGTTCCTGGACGTAGGTGGACTTCGGGTCCCAATCGTAGATCGGCCCGGTCGGCGCGGACATCCGCTGCCAGTTCTCGTCGCCGTCGAAGATGCGCTCGTATTCCCGGGTGAACATCTCGACCTTCAGCGAAGCCCGGATGGCCTCGTTGACCTCCTCGGCCGCGGGCCAGAGCTCTCGCAGGAAGACGTCTTTCCCGTCTTTGTCGGTTCCCAGTGGTTCGGTCGTCAGGTTGCGGCGGATGTCCCCGGCGAGCGCGTAGGCGACCACTAGCGGCGGCGAGGCCAGATAGCTGGCACGGACCAGCGGATGGATGCGCCCCTCAAAGTTGCGGTTCCCGCTGAGCACTGCCACCACGTTGAGTTTTTCCTTCTCGACCGCGGCCTCGACCTCGGCGCTGGCCAGCGGGCCGCTGTTGCCGATGCAGGTGGTGCAGCCGTAGCCGACGAGGTAGAAGCCGAGCTCCTCCAGGTAGGGCATGAGCCCGGCGGCCTTGAGGTAGTCGGTGACGACCCGCGATCCAGGCGCCAGGCTCGTCTTGACCGTTGGGGATACGCGCAGCCCGCGCTCCACAGCTCGCTTGGCCAGCAAGCCGGCCGCCACCATCACCGAGGGGTTCGAGGTGTTGGTGCAGCTAGTGATGGCCGCGATCACCACCGATCCATTGCGCACGCGCTGGGCTGGGCGGGCAATGACGGCGGTGGCGTGTTGATGCTCACCCGCGGCATCCGCGACACCACCTTCCGAGTCGAAGCGGGCTACGTCATTGTTTCCCGGCCTTTCGTCCATCGCGAATGCGGTCTTGAAACTCTGCCAGACGTTCGGGAGCGGCACGCGATCCTGCGGCCGCTTCGGTCCGGCGACGCTGGGCTCGACGGCGTCGAGGTCCAGATCGAGGAGCTCGTCGAAGATCGGCGTCGCGGAGTCGTCGGTGCGGAACATCCCCTGCTCGCGGGTGTAGCGCTCGACCAGTTCGATCAGCTGACGATCCCGCCCGGTTGTCTCCAGGTAGCGGAGCGTCTGGTGGTCGACGGGGAAGAGGGAGGCGGTGGCCCCATACTCGGGACACATGTTGGAGAGGGTGGCGCGGTCCGGCACCGAGAGGCCCGAAAGGCCGGTGCCGCAGAACTCGACGAACTTATTGACCACACCGTGCGCGCGGAGCATCTCGGTCAGCGTCAGGACCAGGTCGGTTGCCGTCGCACCCGGACGCAGCGAGCCGCTCATGCGGACGCCGACCACGACCGGCGTCGGCAGGTAGGTGGGCTGCCCGAGCAGCGCCGCCTCCGCCTCGATCCCACCGACGCCCCAGCCGAGGACGCCCAACCCATTGACCATCGTTGTGTGCGAGTCGGTGCCGAGCAGCGTATCGGGCAGGGCGTAGCTGCCCGTGGCGTCGTTGCGCACCTGGACCACGCGGCTCAGTCGCTCGAGATTGACCTGGTGACAGATCCCCATCCCGGGCGGGACGACGCTGAAATTGTGAAATGCCTGCTGCGCCCAGCGGAGCAGCGCGTACCGCTCGCTGTTGCGTTCATACTCGCGCTCGATGTTGCGTGCATAGGACCCGAGCGAGCCAAAGGCATCAACCTGCACCGAGTGATCGATGACGAGATCGGCCTGGACCAGAGGGTCGATCCGGCCGGCATCCTTGCCGGCCCGCTGCATCGCCGACCGCATGGCGGCCAGGTCCAGCACGGCGGGTACGCCGGTAAAGTCCTGGAGCAACACCCGCGATGGCAGATAGGGCAGCTCGGCTCCTGCCGGTGGCGGTTCCGGCCAGCGGGTGAGGGCGCGCAGACTCGTCTCACTGACACGGCCGGTGTCCGCCTGGCGCAGTAGCCCTTCCAGCAGGATTTTGACCGTGATGGGGAGCCGGGCCGGATCGCCGAAGCCCGCCTCCGCCAGCCGATTCAGCGGATAGTAATCAAGCGCCATCGAGGCGAGTCGCCGACGCGCCGAGATCATTCCGACTTGATGCTAGCAGCGTCACTCGCGATTTCCGCTGTGAAATTTGCGGTGCGCCGCACGCAGCTGGGGATTCGTCACGTGCGTGTAGATCTGCGTGGTGTTGAGATTCGCGTGCCCGAGCAACTCCTGGACGGCGCGCAGGTCCGCCCCGTTGGACAGCAGGTCGGTCGCGAAGGAGTGCCGCAGGGTATGCGGCGTCGCCTTGACCCCTAGCCCGGCCACCTTGACGTACTTTTGCACTACCCGCTCGATGGAGCGCGTCGACATCCGCATGCCGGGTCCACCTGGCGTCTTGTCCAGCGTCCCCTTCATCCGGATGAAGAGCGG
>JALYYE010000180.1 GCA_030946735.1 Candidatus Dormiibacterota bacterium | reverse complement strand
CCCGGCCGATCCACCTGGACATCGTGGCGGCACGATTCCCAGAGCTGCCCATCATCGCTGCCCACTTCGGCTGGCCCTGGCACCTGGAGCTGATCGCGATGGCGCTGCACAAGACCAACATCTACATTGAGCTCTCCGGATGGTCGCCGCGCTACTACCCGGAGGAACTGGTGCGTGAGATCGCAGGGCGGCTGCAGGATCGCACCCTCTTCGGTAGCGACTACCCTTTCATCAAGCCGGCCCGCGTCATGGAAGAGCTCGATGCCCTCCCACTCAAGCCCGAGGCCAAGGTGAAGATCCTGCGCGAGAACGCTACGCGACTGCTCAAGCTGGAACTCCGCTAGAACGGCGTTATACCGGCACCGTGTATGGGTTGCCGCTGACCTCTGACCCGATGGGATTCTTCGGAGCCCTGATCGTCATCATCGTCCTCCTGGCGGTTTTTGGCGTCTTCATCTTCCTCACGTTAGGCCCTATCGCCCTGGTAATCGCCGCGATCGTCAAGTCGTTCCAGAATTCGGCTGCAATCGGTTCGCCGAAGTTCAAGTCGTCGGGGACGAGCTTCACCATGTCGTCCGGAGAGCGGGTGATCGCCGTGGACCCCGCGTCACCGATCGGGCAGGCGTTTGGTGCGACGCTCCAGCAGGCTCTCGGCCAGCAGCTCGGGCAGAAACTGGGGCAAATGGTGGCTTTGCTCTCGCCTGACCCTCCCAGCAGGTAACTCCGTCCTCACCATCGACCGCGTTACCGAGGGAGATCTCCGTCGGGAGCACAGTCACACATTGACCTACACGCGCCGATGCGCCGTCCAGCCGCCCGCGGCGCACTCGCGCTTAAGAATGTGCGCTCGTGTGCTCGACGGGCGGCATGCAGCGCCGGCGCGTTGCGCCCGAAAGGGCGGCTCGCCCTGCGGGCTCGCGCATAATGCTCCTCGATGGCACGCGGCTATGCCCGATACGTGCTCGGCGTCATGGTCGGCATCAACTTCCTCAATTACCTCGACCGCTATATCCTGCCGGCAGTCGCGACCAGGATCCAGGCCGAGTTCCACCTGACGGACAGCCAGGTTGGCTTGTTGGGTAGCGCCTTCCTCCTCGTCTATGCGGTCGCGACGATTCCATTTGGAATCTGGGCCGATCGCGGCGTTCGTAAGACCGTGGTCGGCATCGGCGTCACCATCTGGAGTCTGGCGACGCTCTTCACCGGGCTGGCTCGCAGCTACGCACAGCTTTTCGTTGCGCGAGCGGTGCTGGGAATCGGGGAGGCGAGCTATTACCCGGCGGGCACCGCGCTGCTCGGCGACTACTTCAAGAAAGAGGGTCGCGGCCTCGCCATGTCGATCTGGGCGGCGGGGACGGCGGTTGGCATCGCCGTGGGTTTTGCCGGCGGCGGGATCGTGGCTAGCACGCTGGGTTGGCGAGCCGCCTTTTACATGACCGCCGTCCCGGGCCTGATCTTCGCGGTTCTAGCCTTCGGGCTCCGCGAGCCTATGCGGGGCGCCGCCGAGGCGCGAGGCCCACAGACCCACAAGCCGCCATCGATCACCTGGCGAACGTTCCTCCAGCTGCTGCAGATCCCGACGCTTCGCGCCACCATCGCGGCCGAGACCGCGCTGTTCTTCGTGCTGGGCGGCGCGGCCTTCTGGCTCCCGACCTACTTGAGCCGGCGCTTCGACCTGGGAACCGGGAGCGCCGGGACGCTGGCGGGCGGCGTCCTGGTGCTCGGCCTGCTCGCCGGTTCGCTCCTCGGCGGAGTGGTTGCTGACCGGCTTACGCGGTCGCGACAATCGGCTAGCAACCTGCCGGTCGGCATCGCCGGCTTCCTTGCCGGCGCCGTCTTCGTGGCCCTGGCGCTGCTGATGCCGAGCCTGGTGTTATTCATCCCGATGTTCCTTCTCGGCGCCGCCTGCCTCTACCTGTACAACGGCCCTTACACCGCGATCAAACAGAACGTCGTGCTGCCCACCGTGCGAGCGACCGCCGTGACGATTGCGCTCCTGATCGAACATCTTCTGGGAGACTCCTACGCACCGTTCGCGATTGGCAAGCTGTCCGACGCGCTGAACAGCTTGCAGCTCGCGCTCCTCATCCTGCTGCCGCCGTTGCTGGTACTCGCCGCAATCCTCGCCGCCACCGGGCTCCGCCATGAGGATCCAGACGGGCAGGCCATGGAAGCGCGCTGGGCGAGCGCCTCGGCGGTTCCCTAGAGTTCGACGCCGCTGAAGAGATCGTCTTCTGACAGATCGTGGGTTGCGCCCACCAAGGAGAAGACTTCGACGTCTCCCTGCCCTTCGATGAACTTGCGCAAAGGTTCCCACTCCTGCGTCTGGGTCCGGTGGCGAGCGAAGGCGCGCAGTTTCGCCTCCTCGAAACCCCGGATCGAAATGCGAGTCGTGACTGGGGACTGGGGCGGCAGTTGGAGCGATTCGACGGTAGTCGCGGTAGCCGTCTGGAAGTAGAGCTTGCTCGGCGACCAGGACGGCAGGCCGAGGGCGAGCGCCTCGAGTTCGTAGGCCGACGGATCGCTGCTGAGCGTGCAGGCCTGCACCGTCAAGCGGCTCACGACCTTGTGGTCCGGATGACCGTAGGTCCCTTCCGGCCCAAAGGTCACAACTACCTGCGGCCGGTGGCTACGAAGGCAGCGCACGATGTCGCCCAGGAATCGGTCCCGTACAGCCTCGACCTCCTCGACTTTTTCCAGCGCCCCATCCGGGTAGTCGAACGTTTCCAGGAATCTGACACCAAGCTCGTCCGCCGCATCCCGAAGCTCGAGCTGGCGGACGTCCGTCAGCTGGCGGAGGTCGCCGGCCGCCCGGCCATTCCAGAGCCCCGCGCCGCCGCGCGTCATCGTGACCAGGCTGACGGTTGCTCCCTCCGAGCTGTACCGCGCGATCGTCGAGGCGCACCCGAAACACTCGTCGTCAGGGTGTGGCATGACGATCATCAAGCGCTGCCCGTCGCGGTTCATTCCGAGCAAGTGTAGGGACCGATAATGAGCGGATGCCACGGTCAGGGTCCGAGGTCGAAGAGGCGCAGATCTTTTGAGCACGCTCCTCTACATTCACAATGGCCTGTTCCGCGCCGGGCTGCTGATCACCTTATTCATCAGCCTTTGGAGCGGCCTCATGCTGTTGCGCAAGCAGACCCCCAGCGGCAGCTTCCGGGCGACGCTGGTGCTGACGGAAGGCCTCTTTATCGTTCAGGGGCTGGTCGGAATCGCCATGTACTTCGGAGGAGCCCGTCCCCGCGACCCCCTTCACTGGCTGTACGGTCCCCTGCTGGTGATCGTGCTCCCCATCGCGGCAAGTTACCTCTCGGGGCGGGAGAGCCGGCGCGAGCCGTTGGTGTATGGGCTGGCCGCCCTCTTCATGTTCGGGCTGGGGATCCGGGCGTATATGACGGGCCACGTTTGACGTCATCAGCCACCTGAAAAACGAGAGAGGAGCCCTTCCGGACCCCTCTCGTTACCGCTAACTAGCGGCTCTTACGGGTCGCCTTCTTGGCCTTTTTCGTGGCCTTCTTCCTGGTCGCCATGCGTCACCTCCTTATCGCGTGAGCGGCGAACCGCGCACTCGATGTGCGCATATCGGGGATAACGCTTAGTCCAAAACGATCTTGCACGTTCGAAACGCGGCCGCGCTAAAAGAGGCGCAGCTGGTCGATCGCCGCCAGGGCTTTGGCGCGCAAGCCACGTCGCCGCAGGTGCATCGCGAGCTCTTCGTCAAATCCCAGCACGGTGTATGTCATGGCGGCACCGATCTTCTCCGCGTAACAACAGAGCTCCTCGAAATCGGCGTGGTCAGAAAGCGGGAAGACCGCGTCGACCTCCAGGCGATCCTTGAGGCTGCGATCCATTGCCCAGCCGGTCAGCGCCGCCGTTTTGAATACACCCAGCTGGTCCATGAGGCCGTGGCGACGCGCCGTCGGCGGCATAATGACCACGGCTGGTCGGGATCCGACATCGCCCAGGCGTTCATATGGCGGGAAATCGCAGCCGAGCTCTCGATACACTTCCGTCACGCCGAATGACGATGGATGAAGGGCGATCGTCAAGCTGGCCGCCGCGAGCGCCGACAGGATTTCCTGTCCCTTCCCCAGGGAGTAGCCGAGCAGGACCGGCGTCGCGCCGCCATCGAGGACGCTCTTGCACCAGGACACCATCGCCGCGATCACCTCGCCCGCGTCTGGGAAACGGTAGTGCGGCTTGCCGAAGGTGCTTTCCAATACCAGCACGTCCGCTGGGATGGGCTGCGCCGCCGAGCTGGTGAAACCGGTCCGCGTCCTGAGGTCGCCGGTATAGAGGATGCGACCGAAGTCGGTCTCTACCAGGGTCTGGGCCGACCCCAGGACGTGGCCCGCCGGATAGAAGGTCACCTGGCAGCGGTCGAGTGTGATCGCCTCGCCGTAGGGGACCGCCTCGACGGTGCCGAGCAACGGACGACGCCGCCGGTGGGTGACCAGCCGGCGAGTTGCCGGCGTGGCGTACGCCAGGGGATGGTCGGCGACGTGGTCACTGTGGGCGTGGCTGATGACCGCCCGCGGTCGCGGTTTCCTGGGGTCGAGCCAGAGTTGCTGTTGCGGAAGATAAACGCCGCTCTCCCAGAGGATGGGGTACGAGCTCAATGCGGAACGGTTACTCGGTGGCGGCGGCGCTGCGTTCGAAGAGCTCGTCGCGGAGGGCGCAGTAGGTGCAGAATCGCTGTCCGGGCGGTCCGGCGAAGACGCTCGTCCGGCCGCAGTTCGGGCAGGTCTCCTTGGCGTCCACTTCGGCCGTCGCCTCGGGCACCAGCGTCAGCGCCTCGACCGGCTCCACCACGGCCGCCACTTCGCTCGGTGTAGGCTCGGCTGCCGCTACCGGTGGTGTCTCTAGTGGTGGTGGTGCTGCCGGGGCGGTATCAGCCTCGTTGCGTTGCCCGAACAGGCGGGTCAGCCAGCGGAGCACTCGCGGCTACGGTAGAACATGCGCTCGCCGAAGTCAAATGAGCCCTCTAGACGGCTAATCCGAGTTGCACCGGCTCCCGCGGCGGTTCGAGGCGCCATGCCCGCCGGTCGCCGACGCCGTAGCGGCGCTTGAGGGCGCTCACCGCCCCGATCACGGGCGCTTTGAGCGCGGCTGGGGCGTAGGCTCCGGGGAAGAGATCGCGGTAGCGCGCCAGCAGGTGAGGGTACTCCCTCGCCAGGAACTCCATGAAATGCTCCTTCGTTCCAGGCTTCAGGTAGACGATGTTCGCCCAGACGAAACATTCCGCCGCGGCCGCCACCGTCGCCTCGAGTTGGCTGGGCGAGTCGGAAAGTCCCGGCAGCACCGGGGCCATGCCAACGCCGGCCTCGATGCCGGCGTCCACCAGCGCTTTGAGTACCTTCAGTCGCTTCGTTGGCGGTGGCGTCCCGGGTTCGGTCTTTGCCCACACCGCCTTATCCACCGTCGGAATGCTGAAGCAGACGGTGGTCTTCGCCAGGCGGGAGAGGTCTACGAGTACGTCGATATCGCGGATCACCATGGTGCCCTTGGTAATCAGACCGACCGGCGTCTTGAAGTCGCGGAAGGCCTCCAGGCAGCGACGCGTCAGCCGGTAGCTCGCTTCGATCGGTTGGTAGGGGTCGGTTGCGGTTCCGAAGGCGACCGTCTCCCGCTTCCAGCTCCGCCCGGATAGTTCGCGACGGAGCAGCTCCGGCAGGTTCGCCTTCACGCCCACGCGAGCGCTGAAGCCTGCTCCGGGATCGCGGTCGGCGAGCTTCGCGTGCGCGCGAGCAAAGCAGTAGACACAGCTGTGGAAACAGCCCTGGTAGGGGTTGAGCGACCAGTTGAAGCCCATGTGCTGCACGCGGTTGAGCGCGGACTTCGGGACGATCTCGAAATACTCGGTTCTTGGCATTCGTGGGGGCTTCCCCATTGTACAAACATTTGTTCGATCGAGGGGTTCTTATCCATAATGGATGCAGCCAGCCATGAATGTCCTCGTCTGCGTGAAGCAGATTCCCGATCCGAATGCGCCCGGCAAGCTCGATCCGCAGACGAAGCGCCTTGTCCGGGACGGCGTGGACCTGGTTCTCGACCCGGGGGACGAGCACGGGGTCGAGGCTGGGCTCCAGCTTGTAGAAAAGGATGGGGGCGAGGTAACGGTCATCTCGATGGGGCCGCCCAAGGCGGTCGACGCCATCCGACGGGCGCTGTCTATGGGCGCCCATCGCGGCATCCTCGTCACCGACCCGGGACTGGAAAACTCCGACGCCATCAGTACCGCCCGCGCTATCGCGGCCGCCATCAAGGGTCAGAGCTACGACCTGATCATCTGCGGCACCGAGAGCACCGATGGCTATTCGGGGGCGGTGCCGGCGCAGCTGGCCGAACTGCTCGAACTGCCGCTGCTGAGCTTTGCGAAGAAGCTGGCGGTCGCCGGCGGCAAGGCCGTAATCGATCGCCAGACGGATGATGGCTACGACGTCGTGGAGGCGCCCTTGCCAGCGGTCGTCACCGTCACCGGTGGAATCAACGAGGCCCGCTACCCCGCGCTTCGGGGCATCATGCAGGCCAAGAACAAGGAAGTGAAGCAGGTCGGGTTGAGCGACATCGGGCTGGACGGCCAGGCCGGCAAGGGGGCGCTGACCCAGGAGGTCGTCGACGCGACCCCGGCGGAGGCGCGCAAGGCCGGAGAAGTGGTGGAGGACAAGGGCGACGGGGCGAAGCGGGTCGCCGACTTTCTCAAAGAGCTCAAGGTCATCTGATGGCGGGCGTCTGGGTCTTTGCCGAAACGGTCGACGGCGTACCGAAGCCGGTCGTGCTGGAGCTGTTGACCAAAGCCCGCTCCCTCGGAGACACCACGGCGATCGCGCTCGGCCCCGGGGCACCGAAATCGGCGGAGACGCTCGGACAGTACGGCGCAAAGACGGTCTACGTCCATGAAGACCCGGCCTTCCGCGACGTGCTCGCCACGCCGGCGGTTGACCTTCTGGCGCGCCTGGTCGAGAAGAACCAACCCGACCTGGTGATCTTCGGCATGACCTATGACGGTCGCGACGTTGCATCGCGGCTCAGCGCCCGGCTCGGCACCGCCTTGATCGCCAACGCTAGCGACATCAGCAGCAAAGATCGCGGCTTCGCCGTCGTCTCGCCCATGTTCGGCGGCAGCCTGCTGGTGACCACCGTGCCGAAAACCAAGGGGCCGACGCTCGTCCTGATTCGGCCGAAAGCTGTCGCCGCAGAGCCGTCCCCCTCCGCCGGCACCCCCCATGTGGAGACGCTGACCGATCCCGTGGACACGACGAAGGCGGTCGCCCGGGTGTTGCGTCGTGAAACAGAAAAGGCGAGCGGTCCCAAGCTCGAGGATGCCGCCATCATCGTCAGCGGCGGGCGTGGGCTCGGCGCGCCGGAGAATTTCAAGATGCTCGACGAGCTGGCCGCCGAGCTGGGCGCGGCCGTCGGCGCCAGCCGTGCGGTCGTCGATGCCGGCTGGAAACCGTACTCCTTCCAGATCGGCCAGACGGGGAAAACCGTCAAGCCGACGGTCTACATCGCCCTCGGCATCTCGGGCGCCATGCAGCACACCGTCGGGATGAAGGGTGCCAGGACGATCATCGCCATCAACAAGGACCCGGAGGCCCCGATTTTCAAGCTGGCGGACCTGGGTGTTGTAGGCGATGTCCACAAGATCGTGCCGCAGCTGATCCTGGAAGTCCGCTCGCGCAAGGGCAAATAATGGCTGACCGGCTGAGCCTGCTGGCGGTCGAGCCGCACCCTGACGACGAATCAATCGGGATGGGTGGAACTCTTGCCCGCTACAGCGTCGAGGGTGTGCGGACCACGCTGGTGACCGCCACTCGCGGCGAGGTCGGCGAGATCCTGGACAAGGACCTCGACCCCAAGGAGGCCGCGCCCCGTCTCGCCACCATCAGGGAGGCTGAGCTGCGCAACGCTGTCAAGGTTCTCGGCGTCGACGAGCTCGTTTTCCTCGGCTATGAAGATTCGGGGATGGCCGGCCTGCCACGAAACCGCGAGCCCAAGACGTTCTGGCAGGCCGACGAAGAAGAAGCGATCGGCCGGCTGATCCAGGTCGTGCGCCGGGTTCGTCCCCAGGTAATGGTCACCCAGAACGAGTTTGGCGGCTATGCACATCCCGACCACATCAAGACGCATCGCATCGCCATCGGCGCCTTTTACTACGCGGCGGACGTGGAGCGATTTCCCGGTGGAGAGCCGTTCCGGCCGAGCAAGCTCTACTATTCGGCCTTCCCGAAATCGCTGATGCGACAGATGGTCGAGGCGATGGAACGAGCCGGTCTGGAGAACCGCTTCGCCACTGACGGCGAGCCCCCGCCCTTCGCGGTTTCGGACGATCGGGTCACGACCTGGCTCGACGTCAGCCCTTTCATCGACAAGAAGCTCGCGGCGATGCGGGCGCATCGAACACAGATCCCCGAGGACAGCTGGTTCCTGAAGCTCAATGAGGCGCTCGGCCCCAGGGCGTGGGCGACCGAGACCTTCGAGCGGGTGCGGAGCTCGGTCGACGCGCCCGTCCCCGAGGACGACCTCTTCGCCGGACTGCGATGACGACGGTCACCGAGGCCGCGGTCGCGCAGGCCGCGGCGCTGCTTCGTCGCTCCCGTTCCGGCATCGCTTTCACCGGAGCCGGCGTCTCGGTGGAGAGCGGCATCCCCCACTTCCGCGGCGAGGGCGGGCTCTGGACCAAGTTCGACCCCTACAAGGTCGCTCACATCGATACGTTTCGGCGAGACCCGTCGCAGTATTGGACCTACAGCCTCAACCATCGGCGGCCCGACGCGGAGCCCAATCCGGCGCATCGCGCGCTCGTCGAGTTGGAGCGGCTCGGCCACCTCCGCGCGGTTATCACGCAAAACACCGACGGCCTGCACCAGAAAGCGGGGAGTCGACAGGTGATCGAGCTACATGGGTCGTCGCACGCGGTTGTTTGCCTCGATTGCGACGCTCGCTTCCCCCGTGATGAGATCGACCGGATAAACCACGAGCACTGCCCGCCGAGCTGCCCTGCCTGCGGCGGCCCGTTCCTCAAGCCCACGGTCGTCCTCTTCGGCGAGGCTTTGCCCATAGACGCGCTGCGCGACGCTCAGGCGCTGGCGATGGCCGCCGACGCGGTGCTGATCGTCGGCAGCTCGCTGCAGGTGTACCCCGCGGCCGGCATTCCGCGATTGGCTCGGGAGCATGGCGCTGAATTGTGCATCGTCAACGCTGAGCCCACGCCGTTCGACGATCTCGCCGCCGCCGTCATCCACGGCAAAGCCGGAGAGGTTCTGCCCGAGATCGTCAGCCGGATCGCGGCAGGTTAGGGAGTTTCGGCGACGGGGAAGGTTTGGCCGCAGGCAGGGCAAACGACGATGGTTTGCTCTTTCGGCGCGCTGAAGAGTTCTTCACAGCTCGGGCAGGCATACTCGCGGGCCGGGATCTCCTCAGCCTCGCGATCGGCCGCCATCGCACCTTCGACCTCTCCGAGGTCGACAACCGGGCTGCCGCACTGGGTACAACGGTAGAGGGGGGCGTCAACAACCTTGTAATCGAGGTAGCGTCCCGAGCTGTCGACGAAGACGGACGCGTTCCAGAGCTCGAACCGGTTGGTGCTGCACCGGTTCGGACAGGCGAGAAACATCAGCCAACCCGCCTGAGTTTCTTGAGGCGCTCGGCCGCGCCACGAAGCGTGTCCATCTTCTTGGGAAAGGAGAAGCGGATCTGCCGCCGGCCGCGCTCCGGCTCGAGGTAGAAGCTGCTTCCCGGCACCGTGGCGAGCCCGATATCGCGGACCATGCGGTGAGCGAAGGCGACATCATCCTCGCCGAAGCCGCTGATGTCGGTCATCACGTAGTAGGCGCCGTCCGGCGGATACGCTTTGAAACCGGCCTCGTCAAGGATCTCGAGGATGAAGTCCCGCCGCTGGCGATAGGCGTCGAGCAGATCGATGTAGTACTGGTCCGGAAACCGTAGGGCGGTGGCGGCGGCGACCTGGAGGGGGTGCGGCGCACCGACGGTGACGAAGTCGTGGACCTTGCGGATGGCACTGGTCATCTCCGCGGGCGCGATCGCGTAGGCCAGCCGCCAGCCGGTCACGCTGTAGGTCTTGGAAAGTCCGTTGATGGTCACGGTGCGATCCCGCATGCCGTCGAGCGTGGCGATGCTGATGTGCTCGCCGCGGTAGACGAGGTGCTCGTAAATCTCATCGGTGATGGCGATCACCTCGAAGTCCTGGCAGAGTCCGGCGATGAAGCCAAGCTCATCTCGGGTGTAGACCTTGCCGGTCGGGTTGTGCGGGGTGTTGATGATGATCGCCCGCGTCCGCGCATTGAACGCCTGGCGCAATTGGTCCCGGTCGAAGTGCCAATCTGGAGCGACGAGGGGCACCACGACCGGGGTTGCCCCCGAGAGGATGCAATCCGGTCCGTAATTCTCGTAGAAGGGCTCGAAGATGATGACCTCATCGCCGGGGTCCACGAGCGCCAGGATGGTCGACAGCATCGCCTCGGTCACCCCGCAGCAAACCGTGATCTCCCGCTCCGGATCCACGCTCATCTGTCGGAAGTGCTGCGTCTTGGCGGCGATCGCGTCGCGCATCACCTTTGCGCCCCAGGTGGTGGCGTACTGATTGAAGTCTTTGCGAATGGCGTCGACTGCTGCCTCTTTCAACTCGCTCGGCGCGGCGAAGTCGGGGAAGCCCTGGGCCAGGTTGATGCAGTTCTCGCCATGGGTCGCGATGCAGAGCCGCGTCATTTCGCGGATGACCGACTCGGTAAACGTGCTTGACTTGCGCGAGATCAGGGGGCGCGGCACGACACTAGAATGCCAGAAGTGTCGCGCCAAACTGTCCAGGACAACGGCGTTGCGGCGTTCCGCAAACAGTTCCCCATCTTTGACCAGAAGGTGTACCTGAGCAGCTGCTCGCAGGGAGCACTGTCGCGGCCGGTGGAGGCAGCCCTGCAGGAATTCGTCGAGTCCTGGCACACGCACGGCAACCCCTGGGAGATCTGGGTCGGGCGCATGGAGGAGTTGCGGGTCGAGTTCGCCCGGCTAATCAGCGCCGACCCGACCGAGGTCGCGATCACCTTCTCAGTGTCGAGCGCCCTCAATTCTCTCGCCAGCGCTCTCAGCTATAAGGAGCGCCCGAAGGTCGTAACCAGCGATTTCGACTTTCCGACGGTGGGCCACATCTGGCTGGCGCAAGAGCGCCGCGGTGCCCAGGTCACCTTCGCGCGGGCCAACGGAGGGCGCCTACCGCCGAGCGCCTTCGAGGACGTGGTCGATGACCGGACGGCGCTAGTTTCCACCACCCAGGTTTGCTACAAGAACGGGTTCAAGACCAACGTGGGGGCGCTCGCCGAGCTTGCCCACGAGCGAGGCGCCTACCTGTTGATCGACGCCTACCAGGCAATGGGCACGCAACCGATGGACGTCAAGGCGCTCGACCTCGACATCCTGGTTACCGGCGCCCTCAAGTACCTGCTGGGCTCGCCGGGCGTGGCCTTCCTGTACATGCGCAGGGAGCTGATCGATCGCTTCGAGCCCAGCGACTCAGGCTGGTTCGCCCAGGAGAACGTCTTTGCCTACGACGTCCACCACCTGCGTTATGCCGCGTCGGCCCGGCGGTTCGAAACCGGATCCCCACCGGTCCCCAACGTATACGCCTCACTGGCGGCGCTGCGGCTGCTTGGCGGTGTGGGTCTCGACGTCATCCAGGCCCATATCCAGACGCTCGCGGGGCGCTTCATCGACGGCGCGCGGCAGCGGGGCCTTGCCCTGCTCACGCCGGAGGAGCCTGCCGACCGGGGGCCCCTGGTGATGGTGCGCTCGACCGATGCGCCAAAGCTGGTCGCGGCGCTGGCCCGCGACGGCATCCTCTGCTCCACCCGCGACGGCTCGCTGCGGGTGTCGCTCCACTACTACAACACCGCCGAGGATGTGGACGCCGTCCTGGCCGCGCTGGATCGCCACCCGGACTTGCTCCCAACAGCGCCGATTAGAAAGGGTTAGGGCCGAACGGTCGGCGGTTGCTCTCCGTCAGCTAACCGTGTATAAAGAGCGCACGAATTTAGGTCTTCAACGAAGGAAGAGGAGGTCGACAGGGAGGATGGTAAAGCCAAGGATTCTCGTCCTCGCGGCAATGGCTAGCGTGGGGCTGGCCGCATGCGGCGGGGGGAGCACTAGCGGCGGTACGGCGGCTAGCAAACCCGACACGGTCAAGATTGCGGCGGAAGGACCGTTCACGGGCGACGAGGCATCGATCGGGGCCGGGGCCTTGCGAGGCATCCAGCTGGCGGTCGAGGACTTCAACAAGAAGGGCGGTGTCCACGGCACGAGTGTCCAGATCGTGATCTGGGATGACGCGCACAAAGCGCAGACCGCGACGACGCAGCAGGCGCAGGGTATTTCGGACCCGACCA